>CANQVM010000005.1 GCA_947627265.1 uncultured Clostridia bacterium
TTTTTTTTATGATTGTATGTTCCTATGCACCATTACAACCTTATGGCTTATGTTCCTAAGTGTTTTACCTGCCATGTTGAATGCGTGGCGTTGATGGGTCGTAAGGAAAGTTAAGAAACCGTTGATATTACTGCGTTACATCGTTTCAATAAAATTGAAAAAAAGCTATAAAATTAGCAAAAAATTAGTCAAAAATTGACCAGTTTGACATAATTAAAAACAACCTGGTTAAAGGTTGATTGGTCAAATTAAATAAAAAATAAGTTAAAGTTTTTCTCTAAATAAAGCATTTTTATGCTTTATTTTTTTTGAAAAAAGATTTGGAGGTAATATGAACGATTCAAAAATTAAAAATAAAATATATAAGATTAATGAAAAATCATTAAAGAAATTTGATGAAATAATAATGGATTCAATAATAGGATTAACTATTTATAATAAAGCTGATAAAGATATGTTACAAAGATTAACTTTGGCACATATCTCTTTTTTTATTGAAAGTGATTTTAAAAAATTTGAAACTCTCTCAGATGAGGAAAAAGATTTGTATTGTAAAATTCTCTTTGATGGAATATATGAATTATTTGAAAACGATGAAGATAAAAGAGTTATTAAAGATTTAATAAAAATATTATATATTTTTTTAGATTGCTTTTCAGAGGTGAATTTGAGGGAGGTGATGCTAAAAGTATAATGAAACGCACAGAAGAAAAATTTTAATAAGGGATAGTTACTCTAGTTAGTTATGAAAATGCCACAAAATCGATTGTGGTGCGAAGTGAAAGGAAGGATTATATGAATAACTACAAAAGATATTTTTTAACTAGTGAATCTGTCACAGAAGGGCATCCAGATAAAGTATGCGATTATATTTCAGATTCAATCCTAGATGCTTGTTTAGAACAAGATAAAAATTCGAGAGTAGCAGTAGAAACATTCATATCTAATGGACAAGTTTCTATTGCAGGACAAATAACATCAAATGCAAATATTGATATTGAAAAAATTACAAGAGAAAAATTGAAAGAAGTAGGTTACGATGATAAAGAAACAAGTATGGATTATAAAACTTGTAAAATTAATGTAAACATTGTTAAGCAAAGCAATGATATTGCAGTTGGAGTTGATGAAGGTGGAGCTGGAGATCAAGGAATAATGTTTGGTTATGCTTGTGATGAAACAGAAAGCCTAATGCCATATGCAATAGATGTTGCTCACAAATTGGCTCATAGATTAGCTGAAGTAAGAAAAGAAGGAATAATTCCATATTTGAAATCAGATGGAAAAGTTCAAGTTACTGCAGAGTATTTGAATAACTATCCATTTAGAATAGATACAATATTGATTTCAACTCAACACGATGCAAATGCAGATATAGATGAGCTTGAAAATGATATAATAGAAAAAGTAATCAAACCAGTTGTTGAGCCTGATATGATAGATATTGATACAAAATTTGTTATTAATCCAACAGGAAAATTTGTTATAGGAGGAGCTGTAGCAGATACTGGATTAACAGGAAGAAAAATTATTGTAGATACTTATGGAGGATATGCTCATCACGGAGGTGGAGCTTTTTCAGGAAAAGATGGAACAAAAGTTGATAGGTCAGCATCCTATATGTTAAGACATATTGCAAAATGTGTTGTTGCAAATGGATTAGCAAGAAAATGTGAAATACAAATTAGTTATGGTATAGGAATGAAAAATCCAATATCATTTTATATTGATTGTTTTGGAACAAATCGAATACCAGAAATTGATATTATAAATATAATTAAAGATACTTTCGATTTGACTCCTGAAGGAATCATTGATTATTTAAAATTAAAAGAACCGAATTATTCAAAGACTACTAATTATGGACATTTTGGTAGGGATGGATTTACTTGGGAAGAATTAAAACAAATATGAAAAGACTTGTTATTAGGTGTATGAAGAGTTAAAATCACACACCAATAGCAAGGTCTTTTTTTATTGGAAAGGAAATTGCTATGTTTAGTATAGGTTTTATAGTTGGAGCAATGATTGGAGGATTTATTGCAATAGCACTACATTGTATGGTGATAGTGGGAAAGGAAGAAGATAAAAAATGGGAGGAAGAGCAGATTACGAGGAACGAAGAAAAGCAAGACAAGAGACATACAGAAGATTAGCACAAAAAGCAGAAGAAAAATCAAAGCAATATATGAATTCTAATGCTAACAGAATTTTAGAAATGACACCTCGGTCAGCCAATAATTATTGGTCATCATTCAGAAAAGATGGCTAGGAGATTACACGAAAGAGCTTGGAAGGACATTGGAAAATCAATCGAAGAAGATAAGAAACAAAAGTATTATGAAGAAAAAGCAAAAGATATGAATAATTCAAATGTTATTTATAATGACGATCCAAATGCTGTAACAAAATTGAAAGAAAAGTTGGAATATTTAGAAAAGCAGAGAGCTCTTATAAAAGCAGATGAAGAACATCAACCTTGGCAACTTCAAAATATAGGAGCAAGGATAAGAGAAACAAAAAGAAGAATTGCAAGACTTGAAAATCTTGAAAAAATAGAATTTGAAGATAAGGAATTTGTTGGAGGAAAAGTTATTCATAACAAGGAAATTAATAGAATTCAATTTCTATTTGATGAGAAACCAAATGAAGAAGTTAGAAATAATTTAAAACATAATGGTTTCCATTGGTCTAGAAATGAAGGGGCTTGGCAAAGAGAGTTTAACGAAAGAACAATAAAAGTTACTAATGCTTTAGTTAAAGATATGTTTGAAAAAGAAGAAACAAAAGAGGCAGAAAATTTTGACCTCGAAGATGATGAAGAGGAAGAAATGTAGCTGTTTTTAAAGGTAAAACTACTCTACTAAAAAATGAAAGTGGCACAAAATCGATTCTCGTGCGAGAGAATTTTGAGGAGGAAAGTGAAAAATGGGTTATTATAGTGACTTGCGATTGTGTTTAACAAAAAAAGATTATTTAGCAATAATGAAAAAGGATGAAAAAAATAGAAACTCTTGTAATTATATATTACACAAAGATGAGGCTTATGTTCGTGAATATACAAAGAATGGTGTTGATTGTGTTTTTATAAGAAGAGATAGTTTCAAATATTATAAAGAATTTAATGAAGTTCAAATGCTGGAAAAATACTTAAGCGAAACTAAAAGTGGATATGTATTTCTAAGAATTGGAGATGGATTTGATGATATAGAATATAGAAATACAGCTAAATATAAAGAGCTAGAAGCTCCATTTGAATTTATTAATCAAATAAGAAATCAAGCTATTAATGAAGTAAAAATTAAAGATGCAAATTATGAAAAGACAGAAAAACAATGCGTTATTTTAAATACTGATGAAATAATAGATTATTGCAATGCAGATAAAAAAATGGTGGAAGATATAAAGCAATGGTCACAAAGAGGTGTTCAATTCAAATTAGTATTAGATATAGATGCTAAAAAGGAAAATTCATCTGCGGAGATATATTTAAGAAAACCAGAAGATGAACAATACTTACTTTGGTCAGCAGGTAAAGTAAAAACAGAAACAGCATTAAACTTTATTGGATATCCAAATGTAGAAGTCTTTTTAGAAGACTTAAATAAAGAAACACAAACTGAAGATGAGTCAGTTGTAGATGAGGAGGATGACGAGTTAGAATGAAAAATACAAACGTTACTATTAAAGATATACAAATAGATTTAGAAGAACTTGATACAGAATATAGAGAGGCACTTGCAAAAGCACTTATGGATTTAAAATACATAAATAAATCTCCAGTAGAGATGCGTATGGGAACAGAAGAAGAAAAAGAAGAACTGGATAGAGTTTATAAAAAAGATTTGAGACCATACCAAGTAGAAGAAATTATAAGATTTATTTCTAAAGAAATGAAAGAAGATTTTCAATTTGAAAGTTACAAACCTATAGAAGAAAAGTATCTTAAAATTGCAGAAGATAGTAAAGAAAAAAAGAAACCTAAATGTGCATTAATTGGACAGGATGGAAACATTTTTAATCTAATGGGAATAGCATCAAGAACTTTAAAACATAATGGAATGCGAGAAGAATCTGAAGAGATGGTTAATAGAATTACCAACTCACATAGTTACTATGATGCGATTGCAATTATAGGAGAATATGTTGATATATCTGACAATGAATATGAAGATGAAGACGAGGAAGATTACTACGATGACGAAGAATTTGAGTAAAAATGCCTTTGATTTTCGAGTGCAACAAAAGTGCACCCCATAATTTGAGAGTGGACTCGCTAAAAGCTACGCTTTTAGGCTGTTCACGGGAGTCGAGTAGACTCCCTGTTCCTGCAAAATTGCCTGAAGGCAATTTTGAACGACTGAAGTGGGGAGAAAGGAGAAAGTTTTGGAGGTTGAAAGTAAACAAGAAAAGTTAGTAAGAATTGCAATTAATATTCCTGAAAGTAAAAGGGATATGATTCAAAAAGTTGTTGCAAAAAGTTCATATAATAATGTTTCAGAGTTTGTAAGAGAAGGAATTGATAAGGAATTAGATATTCAAATGTATAAAGATAATCTTGACTTTGTAATTAAAGAATTGAGCAAATTAATTGATATGAAATTAGATGGATTTATCAATTCTCAAAGAAAATTATATGCTAATAATGTAAGAATAAGTGCAGTAAATACTTATGCAGTTGGTGAAATGATGAAACGAATATTAGGTGATGAATTTCACAATGATTTTATTGGAATTGTAAAAAGTGCAAGAGAAAAAGCTAACTATTTTGTTAGTAGAAAAACAGAAGATATATCAAAAGAAGAACTTGCAGATTTTTATAGTATAGGTAATGTATATAGAAAAGAATAATTTAGATTATTAGAATCTAAATTGAAAGGATATCATTATGAAAAGATATGAAAGCATTATAATAATTAATCCTGAAATTGAAGAGGATGCAAAAAAAGAAAAAATAAAGCAATATAAAAATTATATAAAAGAATTAACTAATGCAAAAGTTGGAGTACAGGATTTAGGAAAGAAAACTTTAGCTTATGATATTAAAGGGCATAAACAAGGCTATTATGCAATATTTGATTGTGGTTGTACTCCTGAAAATTTAAGAGAGTTAGAAAATAAATATAGGACAGATAAAGATGTAATAAAATTTATGGATATTGAACAAGATGAAAACTATTTTGAAGACGAAGATTCTGAAGAGGATGAACAAGAAATGTAAAATATGAGCAATTTAATTTTTATATTTAAAGCATATAATCCAAATAAGAGAAGTACATATTTTAAGCATAAAACCTACACAGATTATATTGCAAATAGTGAATATGTAATTAGAAATGAAGGGACAACTCACGGATTATTTGGAATAGTAGATAAGTTTCCTAATATACAAAGTGAAGAAAACTTATCAAATATAATTAATTATATTGATGACTTGGCAAAAGCAAAAGTTCCAATATATAGAGGTTTGGTTTCGCTTACAGAATTTGATGCAGAGAGATTAGGCTACTACGATCAAGAAAAGTGGAAAAAATTATTAGAAAATAGACTCCCAAGTATAGCAGAAAAATTAAATATAAAATTTAGTGATATGCAGTATTTAGGAGCAGTTCATTATGAGGATGGACATCCACATCTGCAGTTTTTTGTTTGGAGTAAAACTAATAGAAATTATTTTATTAAATATAAAGAAATTAATAAAATGAGGAATGAGTTTATAAATGATGTTTTTAGAGAAGACCTACTTCCAATATATCAAGATAAGGATTTGGCAAAGAAAAATATTACTGGCGAAAACTATATTTTGCAAGAGTTAAAGAAAGCAAATCTTGATGAAAAGTTTGTAAGGGATTTAATGAAATATCAAAAAAGTTCATTTCAAAATCATCGAGTAAGAAGTATTTTAAAAGATGAAGAAATAAAAGAAGTAGTTGATGCAATGCTAATATTAAAAGATGAATTAAAAAATACAACAGGAAGTATTAAATATGAATATTTGAAAGCATATCCTGAAATACTTGCAAAGGTCAATGATATAGCAATTAGAATAATAGAGTTATCTCCACAATGTCAAAATGAAATTGATAAGTATATTAAGGCTAAACAAAAATTAGCAGAATTTAAATATACAGACAATGATAAACTTGAAGAGGAAAAACAGAAAATTGAGGAAGAGACTACAGAAGAAGTTATTAAATTAATAGGAAATCAAATTTTAGATATTGAAAGAGCTTGGATAAATGAAAGAAATCCTAGTTTGACATTTATTAGAGCAAATAATGATACAAGAGATTTATTAGATAGTATTTTAACTATATTAGAATTCCAAGCTAATGAACAAAATAGATACAATAAATTTTATGAATTACAATTAAAGAAACATTTGTCAAAACAAGCTAAAAAAGAACTTGCAAAATTAAAGCAAAATTCATCAGAATTCAATTGGGATGAATTCTAATTGGAGGTGATGTATTTATAAAAATTTTAAAACGAAAGGAGGAATTCAATTGCTGAATTGAAATAATAGGAGGCTACTATAAAACGAGGAATATTATTAATAGTTGCTCTTATTTTTAGTGTATGGATTACAGCATATTTTTCTGTATCAATACATTTTATAATGAGCAATAATTTTGATAGCTTATTGCATATAAGTTTAGAATCAATAATTCAAACTATAGTAAATAATAAACCAGTGCTAATAATCTTCATTATAAGTGAAGTAATTGTAGCATCTTTTTTATTATTTATTTCAAATAATAAAAAAAACATTTACCATAGTGAACAAGTTGCACTTACACCAAAGATAAAAGTTCCAAAACCAGTTGGTCAAGGTCAATATGGAACAGGATGGTGGCTTAATAAAAAGGATTATGAAAAAGTTTTTGCCTGTAATGAAATAGATAGAACTCAAGACTATAGTGAGGTCGAATTTTCTTCAGGTGGAATCATTACAAACTTTGAAAGAAAAGGAAATAAAGATAGAGTTTATTATATCAAAGATAATATTCATACATTATTAGTTGGAAGTTCAGGCTCTGGAAAAAGTAGGTCAATTATAATTCCAACAATTACAATGCTTGGATTAGCAGGCGAAAATATTTTTATTTCTGATGTTAAGGGCGAGTTATATTTATATACTGCAGAAAAACTAAAAGAGCTTGGTTATAATGTGATTGCACTAGATTATATCAATTTTTTAAAGAGTAATTGGTACAATTATTTAGATATTATAATAAATGCAGTTGAAGATGATAATATACCTTTAGCAGAGAGTTTAGTTAGTGATATGGTTAATATTTTAGTGCAAAAAAATGATAAGACAGAGCCAATATGGACTAATGGAGAAATGTCTGTAATTAAGACTGCACTAATGGCAGTAATACTTGAAAACAAAGGCAACAGAGAATTTCAAACATTACCTAATGCTTATTACTTTGTTGCCGAAATGTTCAAGATAAATAAAGACGGAAAAATGCCAATAGATTCATATATGGCAAATAAGGATGCAAACGATCCTATTAAAAAGTTTTATGCAGTAGCACGGAACAGCCCCTAGTAAAACAAGAGGGAGTTTTGTTGCGGCAGCACTTTCTACACTACAATTATTCATAAATGAATATGTTGCTAATTGTACACAAAAATCAGACTTTGATTTAAGGCAATTTGCAAGAGAAAAAACTGCAATTTATGTTTTACTACCAGATGATAGAGAAACATATCATAAACTTGCTAGTTTGTTGGTACAACAAATTTATACAAGTTTAGTAGAATTAAGTAGACAAGAAGGTGGAGAGCTACAAATAAGGATGAACTTTGTGTTAGATGAGTTTGCAAATTTCACTAAAATAGATACATTTCAAAGTATGTTAACAGTATCTAGAGGTAGAAACATAAGATTTATAATTTGTTTGCAAAGTTTTGCTCAAATTGAAGAAAAATATGGAAAAGAAGGAGCACAAAATATAATTGATAATTGTGCTTTGATATACTTAAAGACAGGCAATGTAGATACTGCAACTAAAATTTCAGAAAGACTTCGGAACTTATACAGCTCAAAGTTATGGTGAAAGTAGTAATTCTAATAATAAATTTGACAAAACAAGTAGTAGTATGAGTTTAATTTCTAGAAAACTTTTAACACCAGATGAAGTGCTAAAAATAGAAAACCCATATGCTATTGTAATGTTAGCAGGAAAGCCACCTGCAATTACAACTATACCTGATATTTCAAAAATGTATTTTAACAGATTAAATGGTATGGGAACTAGAGAGGAAAACCAAAGATTAAGAATTAATAGAGAACTAAAGAGAGCCGAAAGACCAGTTAAAGAAATAAAAATTTGGAATATATGGGAGAGTACAGAAGAAAATAAGGAAATAAAGAAAATTGATTTTATTAAGGATAAAATCCAAAGGAACAAGGAAGAATGAAAAAAAGTTTGAAAGTTGTTGGAAAGGTATTACTTGGTGTAATACTTTTTTTAAGTCCTCTAATAAGCCAGATTGTATTTGGAGCTTCACTTGATGATAGTGTTCTAGTAACTGGAACAAAAAATCTAGTTAATGCAATAATTAGTTGGCTTACAGGAATAGGCATAACAATTTGTGGTGGATATTTTATATACTATGTATATTGCCTAAAAACAAATGATGAGGGCGAAAGAAGAAGGAATATTCAAAACATTAAAACCACATTAATCGCAATGGTACTAATAACTTGTGGTTTAGCAGTAATCAACACTATCTTAAGTTTCTATCAAGCTGGAACAACTCCAGCGTAGTAGAGGGAGGTGGATAGTTAATGACTGATATGCTTGTAGAATTGATTCAGAACTTTATAGGTGGCTCTGAATCAACATTGAATTCATTATTTAATGGGATGCTTAATTTAGTTTTCTATATTGAAAGAGAACTAATGTATATACCTGAAGGAACTATGTTTACGAAGGCAAGAATAGATTTTAATCAAATTTACCAAGTTGTTTTCAATTTTGCTACATCGCTATTAGTTATTGTTTTTATTACAAAAGCAATTAAGACATATTTTTTAATGCGAGAACGGAGACAATGAACAAAATCCAATGCAGTTAGTTGTTGGAATGTTAAAAGCTGTTATTGTAATGATATGTTTTAGAGAAATATACACACTTGGTGTTGGAGTTGTTGAAGAATTCTTAAATTCTATATTGGGAGTTGTAGATGTTAATAAAATAAATTTAGCAGAGGCACTTTCAAATAACATTCAAGGTGGTATATTCACAGCAGTTGCTTGTTTGGTAATGCTCATTTGTTGGCTATTACTGATATGTCAATTTATAATGAAGGGTATTGAATTACTAGTTATGAGAGTTGCAATTCCATTTGCTTGTATAGGACTTCTGAATTCAGATGGAGGGGTATTCCCAGACTATGTTAGAAGTTTTCTAATGACAGCATTTACGGTGGTTATTCAATTAACTCTATTAAATATTTCAATAGCAACTATTATGATCAACAAACTGATTTATGGTATAGCAATTGCAGTTGTGGCTGTAAATACTCCAGCTATAATGGGCAAATATATGGTTAAACCATCGGCAAGTCCATTAAGAGCATTAGGAAATTCAGCAAGAACAATGAGAGCATTGTTGCCAAGAGGACATTAATGGATACATTAAATAATGTTATAAATTCACTAAAAATAATAGGTATCTCTATTGCAGGAATAGCTTTTGTAGTTTTAATGATTAAAATTGCAGTTGAGCCAGAGATGAAAGGAAGATACTTAAAATTAACTAAACATTTACTTTTAGCAACAATATTAATAACTGTTTCTCTAACTCTTGTCGATATTCCGAAATCATATTATGGAGATAAGATTGCGATAGTAGATGAAAAAGAATCTGAATCTACAATTGAAGAATTAAAAGATAAAGATTGCCAAGGAAGAGAAACCATAAATATTGATGGAAAGTGGTATGTTGTAACAGATAAAGGTTGGACATTATATAATTACTATGGACTAATTAATGCTTCGCCTATGAGTCATGCATATGAATTAAATATACATTCTACAGTAGCATTAAAGAATGTGGATGCATTAAGGCTATTTTCAGAATGTCAGGGTACATTTAAAGGGTATTTTGCACATATAGATTATTACAGAGATCAAGATGGATTTATTTTTCCTGCAACATACAATTATTCTCAATATGAAAATGCTAAAAACAACAGCCAAAATGAAGGGGGGACTCTGCAAATAATGGAGGATAAAAAGAAAATAATTAAAATTCAAAGACAAATTCGATTAAAAACAGAGTTTTTCGTTGGATTTGGAATGGCATTAAGAACGTTAGGAAATTCGGCAAGAACAATGAGAGCATTGTTGCCAAGAGGACATTAATGGATACATTAAATAATGTTATAAATTCACTAAAAATAATTGGTATCTCAATTGCAGGAATAGCTTTTGTAGTTTTAATGATTAAAATCGCAGTTGAGCCAGAGATGAAAGGTAGATATTTGAAATTAACAAAGCACTTACTTTTAGCAACAATATTAATAACTGTTTCTCTAACTCTTGTCGATATTCCAAAATCATATTATGGAGACAAGATTGCAATAGTAGATGAAAAAGAATCTAAATCTACAATTGAAGAATTAAAAGATAAAGATTGCCAAGGAAGAGAAACTTTAAATATTGATGGAAAGTGGTATGTTGTAACAGATTCAGGAAAGAAAATTGCAGGATTAGATGACAAAGATTCACTTGATGATGTAAGTTTCGTTGGTTTCTATAGTACAGGAAAAGTTGTAGATAATGTATGTTTTATAAGACTTTTCTCTGAATCACAGGGTACTTTTAAAGGGTATTTTGCAGATATCAAATATTATAGAGATTCAGATGGTATGATTTTTTCAAGAGATACTACTTATCCTGAATATCAAAGATTAAAGAATGAATTCAACGAAAAGAAAAGGCAAGAAGAGGAAGAAAAAAACAAGGAAAATAATTCAACTTCAGAAAATACTGAAGGAGGTGGCTCTGCAAATAATGGAGGATAAAAAGAAAATGATTAAAATTCCAAGGCAAATCCGATTAAAAACAGAGTTTTTCGTTGGATTTGGAATGGATGAATTAATAAAAACTATAATAGTTGGAGCAATAGCAGGGATTATAGCCTTTATTTATTACAAGATCACAAATCAAACAATAATAGCAACTTTAATTGTTATAGGTGCTATTGTTATTTCTGTTATTTCACTTATTAAAGGTAATAATAATTTCTCAATGGTTGATACAATTAAAAACATTTTTAAATTTAGTATAATGCAAAAAGATTATAGATATGAAAGAGGTGATTCTTATAATAAAGTTATTCCAGAAATTATACCAAAAAAGAAGTAATGCGACTGCAAATAATCAGTCGCTTAATGAATTCTTAAATGTAAAAAACATTAAAGAAAATTTTTTATACACACTAGATGGACATGTTATCCAGTTTATTAAGGTTGAGCCAATTAATATTGAGCTTTTAACTGATGATGAACTTGAATCAAAGATGAATTTTTCTAGTATAGAATTTAGCGAAGAACAACAGCCATATAAAATATTAGTTATACCAAGAGCAGTTGATATTTCTGAACACATCGAAGAACAAGAAGAACTTAAACGAAAAATTGATGATGATGTTGGTATTGAGATAATTAATAATAGAATTATCTCTACAACAGAAATAGTAGAAAACAAAAATATAATAGAAAATGAATTTTATATAATGATTTATGATTCATATAAGGATAACATTGAAAACGAACTAATGAAAAGAGCAAATAACTGGATTAATAGATTGAAGAATTGTGGGTATAGAAGTGACTTACTATATGAAAGAGAAATAATTCTTCTAATAAAAAGTTTTACAATTCCAGAGTTTGCAAGGACAGAAGGAACAGATTATGATGATAATATTGTTCAAATTAAGGGAAAGGAGATTAATGTTAAAAACAAATGAAGTTTATAATATGGATTGCATTGATGGAATTAAATTGTTAGATGATAAAAGTATAGATTTAGTTGTTATGGACCCTCCATATCTATTAAATATGAATAAAGTTAAGAAAACATCAACATTTAATAATTATGCAAATGATTTAATTGGGTTGAAAGATGGATTTGATTTACAAGTTTTAGACTTATTGATACCCAAGATGAAAAAAATAAATATTTACATATATTGTTCAAAAAGACAGGTAAGAGATTTATTAGATTATTTTATTAGTCTAGGATGTAATTATGAAATACTAACTTGGCATAAACAGAATCCTAGCCCATTAATAAATAATAATTACTTGCCTGATACAGAATATGTTGTATTTGCAAGAGAAAAAGGGGTTAAATTATACGGAAATTATTTTACAAAGCATAAGTATTTTATATCAGGTGTAAATCAAATTGATAAAAAGAGATATGGACATCCAACAATAAAAAATCTTAATTTTATAGAAAACCATATTATAAATTCGAGTAAGGAAGGTGATGTGGTATTAGATTGTTTTTGTGGAAGTGGTACAACACTTGTAGGTGCAATTAATACTAATAGGCAGTTTATAGGATTTGAAATTAATAAGAAATACTATGAAATTGCCAAGAGAAGAGTTGAGGAAGCTCTATCAAAGGAAGAAAATATTGAAACAAAAAATACAAAATAATTATGATTTAATTAATTTAATAACTCCAATACGGAGGATTAAGATTTGAAAAAAATAAGCTATTTTTAGGTGATAGATTTGCAAAAATTTACACAATAGTGCATTACCCATCAAATGTTGAGATGGGTTGGTTGGCTAAACTTGTTGAAAATACAGGAGCAATTTATTCTATAAATATTGAGCCAACAGATAATACACAATTAATAGAAAGTTTGGATGCAAGGATTAGAGATGCAACAAGTCTTTCTAAAGTTGCAAAGAATGAATCAATAAAACAAATGCGTGAGGCTGAAGTTCAAGAGGCATCAGAGATTATTAATAGAATGATTAATAATAATGAAGTAGTATCTTATTTAACCATTTATGTTTGCGTATTTGCACAGGAAGAAAAGGATTTAATAACAAAATCTAAAGAGGTTGAAAGAGAAGTTCAAAAGTTACAACTTAAAATAAGACCTATAACAAATTTCTTGCTAAAAGAAGGAATTAAGTCTGTAGCTCCAATGTTTTCAATTCAGCCACAATTAACTGAATACTTTAAGAGAAATATATTAACTTCTAGTTTTACTGGAGGTTTTCTTTTTAATACAAATACTTTTATTGATAAGAGAGGCTACTATTTTGGAATTAATCAAAATGGTGGAATTATAATTTTCAATATGTGGCAAAAAGACTCTGATAGAACAAATAGCAATATGGTTGTTACTGGAAGTTCAGGATCAGGAAAGAGCTTAACAATTAAACACTTAATTTATAATGAATTACCTAGAAGTAGAATCTTAATTATTGATGCAGAAGACGAGTATAGTTATTTAGTTAAAAATCTAAAAGGAAAGATAGTAAATTGTGGTGGAAGTAATGATGGTCAAATCTTAAATCCTTTACAAATCAGAGTAAATATGGATGATGAGGAAAATCTAAATGCAATAGCTTTGCACTTTCAATTCCTACATACTTTTTTTGAAATACTATTTCCAAGTTTAACGGATTTGGAGTTTTCAGCACTTGATTTAGCATTAGAAGAATTATATGAGAAATTTGGAATTACAAAAGAAACTGATATTTCAAAATTTGAAAGTACAGATTTCCCAATATTATCTGATTTATATGAGTATTTAATTAAGAAAAATGAAAGCCAAAGTAAAGAGGAATATATAAAGCTAATTTCTTTATTAAGACCAATTTCAGTTGGTCAGGCATCTACAATTTGGAATGGTTATACAGATTTAAAGATAGATAGTAGAATAACAGCTTTTAATACTAAAAATATGCAAGAGTTTCAAGCACCATATAAAAGAGCACAATATTACAATATTATGAGTTATGCTTGGGAAATATTAAGTAGAAATAAAGAGGAAAAAGATATACTAATTGCTGATGAATGCCATATTTTGATTGACCCTAATATTACACAGACATTGGAGTATTTAAGAAATATAAGTAAAAGAGCAAGAAAATATAATTCTTCTATTATAGTTATAACTCAATCAATTGAGGACTTTTTAAATGAAAAGATTAAGTTATATGGTCAGAGCTTACTTGCAAATAGTACATACAAACTATTTTTTAAATCTGATGGACAAGACTTAAGAGATATTGTAAAAACTTTTGGACTTTCAAAAAAAGAAGAAAGTCTAATTTATAATGCACAGAAAGGAAATTGTTTAATTTCTGCAGGTACAAGAAAGATTTATGCAACAATAAGAATCCCAAACAAAGAAAGAGGAATAATTGATGAGAATTATTGATGGGGGAATGTATGAAACTTGTAAAACTAAAATTCAAAATAATAATTGGAATTGTATTGTTTGTTGTTCTAGTTTGTGCAGCATATTATGAAAAATATGTGATTCACTTACCAAGTGATAAACAAAAGCCACAATACGATAGTTCCTCAAGTCAAAATATTGGAGTATTTCAATATAAGGGAAAATTCCTAACTCCAGTTGAGAATTTTAAAGTTGTAACTAGTAAGTTTGGGTATAGAACTCATCCAATTACACGGACAGCAAGGAAGTTTTCATTCTGGTATTGATTTAGTTGGTGATGTAGGAAGTCATGCATTATGTGTTAAAGAAGGAGAAGTAACTTGGGCAGGATGGCAAAATGGATATGGCAATTGTGTTGAAGTTAAACATATAGATGAAAATGGAGAAACCTTTTACACTTTTTATGCACATATGAGAAATAACTCGATAGTAGTTTCTCAAGGACAACAAGTTTCAGAAGGACAGATTCTTGGAACACAAGGAAGTACAGGAAATTCAACAGGAGACCACGTACACTTTGAAATTAGAAAAGCAGATAAATCAAAAATAGACCCTGCACCATATTTATTTAGTGAAACATAGGAGGATGAAATGGAAAAATCATTGAAAAAAGAAGTAATTCTATATTCAGTAATAGTTGTAATTTTAGTAACAATTAGTATATTAAATCACAACTTTTGGAAGTTAGGAATTAAAAAAGATAATAAAGAAGAAAATCAAGTTCAACAATTACAAGTGAACAATGTAACTTACAATGTGCCATATGAAGAGCAATGGCTTGACTAGGAGGGGAACTGATGATTAGTTATATTGCAAATGCAGAAAATGATGGAATAATACAAAAGATTTGTAAAATGAAAAATATATTGGTTTTAAGCTCTATGAATGAAGAAATAGATATAAAACAATATATGAAAGAAACAAAAGTTAATTTTAATTTAATAAAGCATTTTATTGTTGACTTAAGTCTGTTAAAAAATACTGAAACAGAAATTATTGAAAGTATATATAATTTTTCTAAATTATATGGAAAAACAAGAGTTATTATATTGGCAACGAATTATGATGAGCAAAATGCAGTATTAACTAACCTTTACGATCTAGGTTTTTATAACATAATAAATGAATTTGATACTGATATAATAGAGCAAAAATTGATAACAGCATTAAGTCAAAATGGATTACAAAAGAACGATGCAAAAAAATTCAAGAAAAGAGTAGAAGTAATTAAAAAAGAAAATAAAACTAAAGATTTCTTTGGTAAAATAAAAACATTTATTAAATCAAGAAATAAAAAAGAAGAAATAAGTAGAACAGATATGCCTAGTAATCAGGTGTATCTTTTTTCATTGCTTTTAGAGGCAATAACAAGACTTGTAAAATTTATTTGTTATGTTGCAATTTTTATATTTACATCTATTGGTTTAACAATTCTTGTTAATGAGCAATTAAGAAATTTAGTATTTCAGGGATTTGGCTTGAAATAGAAATGGAGGAAATATGAATAAGAAAATGTTAGTAACACTTGGAGTTACAGGACTAATGTTAGTAAATGTAGGTTTTAGTTTTGCAACAAGCCCAAATGTTATCGAAAAGAGTAAAAAAGTTGATTATAGTGCATCACAAGAATACTATGATTCAATGAATAAGACAATAGTCGAAAATGGAAAAAAGTACGAATTACAAGATATTCAAAGAAAAGATAATCTAAAAACGGAAAGCAAAAATTATGAAACTACTGAAGAAAAAATAATTGATACAAGTTATAAATCATCAGCTATTAGTTATTTTGATGAATCAAAAAATATAGAAGATGATGGATTTAAAGGAACTATAACAAGAGATGATTCTTCAATAGAATTAACTCCTGCTGATAGTTATAAAGAGGAATATAAAGTTTATTTACAAAGAAAATATACAAATGTTTCTAGTAATGAATTGAATAATATTCCTAAAGAAATAAAAGAGAATGGTTTAACTTATTATCTTGTAAATCCAGTATGGGATGTAACAGAAACAGAAGAAGTTGACGGAAGTCAAGTTCCTGTTAAGTATAGTGGAACGATGAAATATGAAGGGAAAAATACAAGAACAATAGTTACAAGCTATATAGCTAAAGTTAGATATGCAGGAACTCTTGAAAAAAAAGTAAAAGATACAACAACATTTACTGCAAAATACAAAGAAGTAGAGAGCATTAAACCTGAAACTAAAAAGGAAGAAAACAAAGTTGTACCACAAGCAGTAATTGGAACAACAGGAATTCTTTGTGTATGTGGTATTGTTCTTCTAACTTCAAAAAATGTAAAAATCTATAACTTAATAGATGGAGAATATGTACTTGTTAGAAAAGCACATTTAAGTGAAAGCAAAATGTTTGTAGACTTAACTCCATATAATTATCAGTCTAGAAGTTATAAAGTTATAATTTCAAAATCTTTATATAAGAAGATTAGAGGAAAGACTGTAAAATTCAAATATTTCGACAAACAATATAATTATAATATACAAAACAGAGAATTCGAAGTATTGGTTTAGGAGGTGATTAAAGTTGAAAAAGTTTCGAATTGTGTTAATTATTGTTTGCATTCTTATTACTATATTTGGAATAGGATGGTATGCTATTGATAGATATTTAAATACAAATTTAGCTGATGTTGATAGTATTAAAACTGATTCCAAATTTGAAAATGTAACTTATGATAAAGTTGAAGACGTCTGGGATGATTCTGTGCTTGGAATTCTAACTATCGAAAAAATAGGATTGAATGTAACTGTTAAGGAAGGCTCAACCAACGATGTTCTTAAAGACTACATAGGACATATTGAAACAACGGCAACTTATGATGGAAATATTGGTTTAGCAGGACATAATAGAGGTTATGGCGATTCATTCTTTGCTAGATTAAATGAGCTTGAAGTTGGTGATATTGTAAAATATAAAACTAAATTTTATGAAAGAACATATAAAGTTGATAATATCCAAGCTATTTTTGAAACAGACTGGAGTCTATTAGAAAATACAAAAGAAAATAAATTGACAATGATTACTTGCATACCAAACAGAAGAGAACAAAGACTATGTGTACAAGCAACAGAAATGACTTGCAATACGGAGATACAAGAGTTACAATAGAACAAAAAGGGGAGATTTTTATGGTATTTATTAAAAAATATTGGTATATCATATTAATAATATTTCTAGTAATTTGTACTGCATTAGGAATTTTCTTTTTAAATAAAAAATGGACAAATGATAAAGTTGTAACAGATAATAAGACAAATACATCAGCGATAAGTAATAATGAAGTAGTTTCAGAAGAAAATAAGATTGAGAATAATAAAACTGAAACAATAGAAAATAAGGCAGAGCAAGAAACAACGGAGCAGGAGTCTGAAACAATTGAAGTAGATAATCAAGCTGTGGTTGAGGCAAGTAATAAAAATACTTCTACTACTAAAAGTAATACTCAAACAACTAAACAGGAACAATCAAAAACTCAAAGTGAGTCAGTTCCTGTCCAAAGTAATTTTCAAGAGCCACAAGAGGTAGTACAGGAAACTCAAGTTCAAGAACAACCTAGTCAACCAGTTCAAGAGCCAGTTATACCAGATACTCCAAAGGAAGATGTGGTTGAATATAAAGAAAATACTGCTATGATTAATAATATTAAAAATGCCATCAATAATAATGTTTCAGAAGATATGCAAACATATGGATACAATGTTGTTGTTGATAGTTCTATTGTGAATTTAACAAATCAATTTACATTTTCCGAAAAGCGTGTTGCAGATAAAATTAAATCAAAATTTGGTACTATAAGAATTTATGCAAGAGATTATTATTTAAATGGAAGTTATGTATGGACTGAATGCTATGTCATATAAGTCAGAAGGGAAAACTATGGAACCTGAACAAATAACAGAAAAAATAATAGACTATTTAAGTGGTTATTATTGGTATGAGCTTTGTGATGAATATGGTAATATTGCAGTTGATGATGAGGCAAGGCGAGAATTATTTGAGGATATATACGATGATGTAGAAAGAAATCCTGATTCTTTAATAACCAAGTTAAGAGAAGACTTAGAAGAAATTGAAGATAAAAACGATCAAGAATATAAAGATACAGAAGAATTAATAAAATTATTACAAGACCATAAGCAAGAAACTATGGAGGAAGATTTAGAAATTTAATAATTAAGAAGGCACTTGTTGAAGTGTCTTTTTTAGTGGAAAGGAAAAAGAAATGATAAATAAAACTAAAAAATTTGTAGCCACAATAATGGTTATGATGACGATACTTTCTAGTTTTGGAAAAGTATTCGCAACAGAGATAAACTCTGCAGAAATTTATGGAAAAGGTGAAATGGAATATCACTTACAATATTGGAATGATGAAAGAGGAGGGTGGTACTATGTAATTTGTAACCCTGCTTTTTATTCATATAATGGTGTTGAATACCCAGCTTATTGTGTAAATAGCGATTTACCTGGGGTAGTAGAAAATGGAAATTATGGAGTAACTGTAGATTCAATGATTGATAATGTTTTAGTATGGAGAGCAGTTATTAACGGATATCCATATAAATCAGCATCAGAGCTAGGAGTAGACGACGATGATGATGCATATTTAGCGACAAAACAAGCTGTTTATTGTGCTTTATATGGATGGAATCCTGATAGATATAGAGGTGGAGATGCTAAAGGTCAAAGAATAGCAGATGCAATTAAAAGAATTGTAAATGAGGCAAGAAATGGAAGTCAACAACCATCTGACCCAATGGTAACATTAACACCAACAGGTGATATGTACGAAGATGGAAATTATTATGTACAAAAGGTTGATGTTTCAAGTGCAGTTGATATGGCATCATATATGATTACTGCTACAGCTAATTTACCTGAAGGAACAATAATTACAAATGGAAGTGGAACCCAAACTGATTCTTTTAATGGCAGAGAAAGTTTTTATATAAAAGTTCCAAAATCACAAATGAATAAAGATATTTCAAATGCAATAATAAATGTTCAAGGAAAATGCAAAACATATCCAGTATTTTATGGAAAAACAACTGTTGCAGGTACACAAAACTATGCATTAGCATTTGACCCATTTGGTGATGGAAATGGAAGAACAACATTAAATATTAAAAATAATAATGGAAAAGTTAAAATAAATAAAACAGATAGTCAAACTCATAAAGCAATTGAAGGTGTTGAATTTACATTAAAAAATGAGGATGGAACAATAATTGCAAAAGCTAAAACAAATAGTAATGGAGTTGCAGTATTTGAAAATTTATATTTAGGAAATTATAAATTAGTAGAGACTGAAACAAATAAGGATTACATATTAGATACTGAAGAAAAGGAAATATCTGTTGATTATAATAAAACGACAGAAATAGATATTGCTAATGACCATAAAGAAGGTAATGTTAAAGTTTATAAAATAGATAAAGATAATCATAGAGTTGTTCTAGGTAATGTTGAGTTCCAACTTTATTCAGCAGAATTCGACAAAGTAATTGGAACATATTATACAGATGCTAATGGTGAATTAGAAATTAAAAACTTAAGAACAGGTGACTACTCTTTAATTGAAACTAAAACAAATAAATGGTACAACCTAGCAGATGATACAGACATTAAAGTAGAATGGAATCTAACAAAAGAACTTCAAATTGAAAACGAATTGAAAAAGGGACAAATAAAAGTAATTAAAGTTGATAAAGACAATAATGAAGTAAAATTAAAAGGTATTAAATTCAATGTTTTAGATAAAGACGGAAAAGTTTTAGAGACAATAGTAACAGATAAAAACGGAGAGGCTGAAACATCAAAATACCCAATAAGAGATTTCCAAGAACTAAAAATACAAGAAGTAGAAACTTTAGAAAATTATGCTCTAGATGATGAAGTTCATACAATAAAACTTGAAGAGAATCAAATAAAAAACATTACATTTGAAAATGAAAAAATCAAAGGAAAAATTAAAATAGTAAAAACAAGTGAAGATGATAATATTATAAATGGCAAAAAAGCAGGAGATCCAATTGCAGATGTTAAATTTGCTATATATGATAAAGACCATAAACTTGTTCAAGAAATAACAACAGATGAAAAAGGAATCGCTATTTCTGATACTTTACTAAAAGGAAAATATTTCATAAAAGAAGTAAAGGCTGGAGAATGGTATTTATTAAATGATAAAGAATTTGCAACTGAAATAAAAGTACATAAAGAAGTTGTAGAAGTTGATGTAACAAACAAATCTGAAAAACCATCAGTAGATGTTGAAAAAGAAGGTATTATTCAAACAACAGCAAATCAAGAAATAAAATACGATTTCAAATTGAAGAATACAGGTAATACTGCATTAAATAATTTTACTTGGACAGATGAATTACCTACAGACTATGTAAGAATCACAAAATTAATAACTGGAACATATAATCAAGATTTAAGATATTCTATTTATTATAAAACTAATAAAAATGATTATAAATTACTAAAAGAAAATTTAAGCACACAAGTTAATAATTATATTGATTTTGCAGAAATAGAACTAGCTGAAGATGAATATGTAACAGAATTTAAAGCTGAATTTGGAACTGTAGAAGTAGGATTTGAATCAGTTATTAATCCATATATTTTTGTAAGAGTAAATTCAGATGTAAAAAATGATGATACATTTACAAATAAAACACAAGTCGAAGGATATAACAAAACATACAAAGTTTGGGATAATGACGATCACACAACTAAAGTTTATGAAAAACAAATAAATGTTAAGAAGTTACCAAGAACAGGTATGTAGAATTAATTAAATATTAAGCAGAAAAGGGGCATCTATAATTTTATAGGTGTCTTTTTTTCGTGCTATAACGAGAGATGCCATAAACTCGTTATAAAATAATAAAGTGACACGTCTGGTCAGCGAACGCTATAAAATGACTTGCAGTATTTTTAACGGTCTATTAAAAATATATGTGTAGGTGAGATTTCGTAACGCAAACTCACAATAAACAAAGAGTTCTAGGGGGCAAAACTTGAAAGATGGATATACTGGTGTAAAAAGTGTGGGCAAGTATGCACAAAGACTTTAAAAGTCAGCATCAGTAGTAGATTTTAAATCTACATACTAGACTGCCATAAGCGAGACGACGGAATGAGGGGTTTCGTTTATGGTGTATTATTTTTTTATGAACATAAGGGGATAATACACCATTTTGCTCAACTCTGAAATTTCAGGGTTTCAAGGTTTGAAAATAAAAACTGTCAAAAAGGTGTAAGTTAAACAGAATAAAGGCTTGCGTGGATAAAAAGAATTTAAAAATCAAGTTAAATTCATTGACATTTTTACGATTTTTGATATAAAATTATGTTGGATAATAAGAAGAAAACTGAAGTAAAAAAGGTGAACAAGTGTATACATATTTTCAGTAGAAGAATTTATAAATTTTAAATTTTATAGGTGAGAAAGTATGATAATAAAGAATAAGTCAGTAATAGAGAGAATTAATAATGCAATTATCTCTTATAATAAAGAATCAAAAGATGAACAAATTAATCTAATTACAAATGGAGAAGTAAAAGAAGAAGATTTAAAAAAAATAAAACTTTTATATATTGATATTGGTGATATTTCAAAAGAAGAAATAAATACATTTTTTGAAGAATTATCTAATGTTTTAGAGGTAATTAAATTAAAAGGATTGTATATATATGCACACAATGAAAATGTGGTATCTGATGTAGATATGACATTTTTATCAAGAGTTAATAGAGAACTAAAAGATTTGCAAATATCAAATGTTGATTTATCAAATGTTGATGTAAATGTATTTAATCAGTTTGAAAATTTAAGGGTATTAATTTTAGGTAAAAATAATATTAATGATTTTGAGATGATATCTAAATTAAATGAAGGACTTGCAGTTGATGTTGGAAATAACCCCATGAGTAATGTAAGTATTAATGATATTGTGAACGAATTTAATAAGCGTCATGGAAAAATGGCTTTTAATGAACATCCTTTTCTGAATTCAATAATAGTTGCTTTGGAAGATAAACAAATAGACTTAAGCAATCCTGAAATTTTTAAAGGCAGAATAGAAGAAATTCTTCAATTTTGTAAAGATTATAAAATAGTTCCATTTGTAAAAATTGAAGATTATCAAAAATTTAATAGCGAACTTCAAATTCCTAGTAATATTATTGTAAGAGGAACTAAAGATATATCAACAGAATTCTTAATACAACATCCAGAAATATTAAAAATTCAAATAATAGATGAAGAAAATCGTTGTGATAGTGAACAAGAAGAACCGTATCTAAGAGAAGATTTTGTACAAATAAAACATAAAATAGATGAAATAAAACAGCAGATAGAGATTCCAGATGAGTTTGATAAAGATAGAGAAAAGAAAATATTTATGCAGGTATATACTATTTTAGGTAAAATGATAGATTATAATCATTATGCAGTTTCTGAAGAAGGTAAAGAAGATTATAATTTAGCAATATCTTGTAGAAATTTAAAGGATGGATTACTTGAAGGAAAAGCAGTTTGTGCTGGTTATGCAGATATTTTAAAAAATGTACTAGGAGAATTTGGTATAAAAGCACAATATATTGGAAGAAATCCTGAAGATATGGAAAAATATGCGGAAAGAATGGGCTATCAAGATGAAGTTAAAATGGATGAATTTTTAGGCTTTGAAAAAACTGATATAGATGAATTTGTTAAAAGTTATGGATATCAAGATGACCATGGACATGCATGGAATTCTGTTATATTGGATGGCAAGAAATATTTATGTGATTTAACTTGGGATGCAGATGATATAAAACTTGAACGTTTCCCATTAGCATACTGTTGTCCATCACTAGATGAATTTAATTCTGTTGGAATTGGTGAAATAACTCATGATATGTTTGAAATAACTGAAGAAGGAGAAATAGCAGAATTTTCAAGCGAAGACCAATTAAGGTTTTTAGGATTTAGTGAAGAAGAAATTGAAAAAAAATTACATCTTTCACCAGAAGATCTTGAAACATTACTAGAAGAATATGAAAATAAAAGAAAACTAGAAACATGTGCAGTAGGTTTATCTACTGAAATTAAAGCCTCTGATTTTGATGGTATTGATAAGGCTTTTAATGATAGAGAAAAGGAGGGACAAAAGGAATATGATAAATAGTATTAGTAGTAGAACTTGTGGAAATGTTTATAGTATATTGACTGAAATGAAATTGTTTAATAAAATTCCAGAAGATAAGCAAAATTATATTATAAATCATAAAGGAAAATATAGATGCAAATTTAATAAGAATATTCCTTTACAATTTCAAATAGATGATAAAGAGACTATGGTTGTTTTATCTTATTTGTTTTTAAAATATATAAATGATAATGCCGATATAAAAACATACTTGATTAATAAGTATAAAAATAATGAAATTATATATCAAAAAGAATTAAGAGAAAAATATAATCCAGATAACATATTCAAAAATGTAAAAAAAGAAAATATTACTACTAGTACAACAATAAATAACGAGGTGGCTTTAGTTGAAGTAAAGGATAACTTAATTAGTAGAATAATAAAAAAGATAAAAAATTTATTTAAAAGGAAATAACTAATGAGTAAAAAAAATCAATTAGTAAAATATGAAGAAAATCCTATTAAAAGATGGTTTTCTAATATCTTAAATAGCATTAAAAATAGATTTATACCACGAAAAAGCTTAAATAGTGAAATTGAGAATGTTATAAAATCTGAAATTTATGATAGACAAGAGCAAGAACAAGTAAATAAAATGCTAGAAGATATGTTAAGCAGAAATAAATATTTATTAGATACGCTTGATATACGAATTCTAAAAAGTAATTATTTAGAAATATTTGAACAACCTCTTTTAGAAAGAATAGTTGCTGATGAAAATATGCAAAGAGATATATTAGAAATGTCGGAAGAGGAACTTAAAACATTCGGATTTTTATTACAATATAAGGCAACAGATCAAAAAGAAAGAATTACAAGAATAAATACAAGCTCTTTAAGAAACATAAACTTAGATGAATTGCAAAATTTAAGTGAATCTGACAGAACTAAAGCAATAAGTATATTATTAAGTAATAGTGAATTTAAATTGAGCGATTTATCAGAATTAAATAATTACTATGAAAAAAGAAAAAACGCTTGTAAGCGTATAATTGATAATCCAAATGTAATTGAAGAATATGATTATGATACATACTGGGAAAGAATTGAAAGCGGAGAAGAAATTGATATTCCATATGGTATTATAGACGAAATGCAACAATTAAAAGTAGGTGAAAGAATACGTTGGGCTATTATTGAAACTAAATATGGAATGAGTTTAGAAAAGGCAAGAGAATTATGCAGAACTTTTGGAAAAGATGTTGATAAAATAGATCAAACCGAAGAAGCTAGAATAATAAAAGAAATTAAACAAATATTAGAAGAAAAAGATATTGATAAATTAAAACATATAGATTTAAGCGAAAATCTTGCTAATTATGAAGGAACAATGAATATTATTCCTAATTTAAGAAATAGTTATTTAAAAAAATATCAAAAGACATTATATCAAGTAAAAGAGGAAGACTATATTGGAATACAAGACGGAATAAAAATATATAATGCTTTAGGAATAAATAATGATAATCCTAACTTTAACATGATATTAACAGCAATAGGTGGAGTCTATGCTTATAGCCATGAATTTAGTGATATGAAAAAGGATTGGGATAGAGCTGATAGTAATCATACAATTTCATGTTCTTATATAGGTAATGATTTTTTAGGGGTTACAGATACTACTTTCTTACTTGGATTTTCAGATATTAAGGATAATGAATTAATACATTCTAGAAATCAAGATGCAGGAGCTGGAGATTCGATATTTGAACCTTATGCGAAAAGTGAATTTTTAATTCCTGAAACCCAAATAAATACATCAAAAGGCTATAATGAAATGGTTTTAGAAAGAAAAATTGAAGAAGATGGAAAATTAGTTAATAGAATGCCAACATATGCCGTTTTTTTAGCAGAAAATATAAATGATATAAGTGATGAAAATAATGCTAAATGGCGAAATGCTAAACAGATGGCAAAACAACTAAATATACCAATAGTTGTTGTTGATGTTCAAAAATGTTTAGAGTTGGAATGGCAGAAAGCTCAAGATATGATAACAATTATAAAAGAACAAAAACGAATGGATTTAATTCCTGAAGTAATTCATAAACTCGAAAACAACAGAGGATATGATGGACTTGCAGATATTAACAGAAATGTCTTTTCTGATAAAAAGATAAAAGATAGTTTAGAACAAATAATAGGTACAATTATTATTTCAGATACAGATACATTTAATATGGGAATTGAAAAATTTGTGAATGTTACAAAAGAAATTGTAAGGAATTATGATGAACACTCATCAAGTGAAGATACATTTGATCATAATAAAAAGTATAAAACATTCAATTATAAAGGATATATGGAAAGATTAAAAGTATTATTTGGTTCGAGAAATGGAATATTTAAAAGCAGTGAAAAAGAATTAGTTGTTGATAAAAAGCAAGATAAAACTATAGAAGAAAAAAGTTTATAAAAAATAGTTGACAAGTATTTTCAACAGAGTTAATATCACACACAATTATAAGTGGAGGTGATAATTAATGGATGATTTTGAAGAAGGAAAAGAGCAGGATGTTATTGATATTCTGTATGATTATGATGAAGATAGCGGAAATATTATAAGTAAAGAAACAAGAGAAAAATTAAAGAAATATTACCAAAAGGAAGAAGAATGTAGTGAAAAGATTTGTAAAATAGTTTTTGAAACTATTGAAGATGATAATTTAAAAGAAAAATGCAAGGAAATGTTAGAAGATTTTAAGGCAACAATAAAAGATGAAATTGGATTTTTGAATTATATTTATTATAGGCAAGGTTTCAAAATGGGAGCAAATGTAGTTAAAGATTTCTTGATTAATAATGATTAAAACTTTGGATAGATTGCTTGAAAAAGTAGTCTATTTTTTTGTTGGAAAAAGTCCTTCAAAGTATTGTCTTTACGGGGCTAATATGATATGATAAAAACATCAAATAGGAAATGTTTTGTCAAAAAATAAATAGTAATTTAAATTAATATAGGAGATGAAACAGATGGATGAAACTTATTTATTTAGCAACATTAAAAATTCATTAAATAATGCAAAAAGTAATGTAAAAACAGCGATAGATAATTACAATCAAAAAGTAAATGAAAAATTGCAAAGTGGTAATAAAGATGATGAAATGGATGTATATAGAACTCTTTTGGTTTTTATGATGAAAAAGGCTCATACATTAGAATCTATGAATCCTAAATCAGATAGTGATAGATGGAAAAATGAAAGAATAAACAAGGCTTTGGAGATTAGAAAAAGAGTAATTGAAAATTATGCAAAAATATCAGGAACAGATATAGAAGAAAATAATACACCTGAGGAAATTATAAAAAAATCTAATCAAATTTTTGAAAAAGAAGCAGAATTATGGAAAGACGGACCAATGTATAATATGATTTCTGAATTTAAGAAGGAGATTATGGAAAAATATTGTGCAGAATGTAAATATGTTTTTACAATATTAAAACAAGAACCTGAAAGCCACAAATTATTACCAGCAAGGTCTAGAGAAAACGAATACATGAATGAAATTGTTGATGCCCATTTTGCTACTGCAGATTATAATGGAATAATTGGATATTCATGTAGGGCTGTTAATGGAAATGGATTTCATGGGAGTTTTAAGGATGGAAAACCTTTATTTGAATATCCAGAAAATCCATTTGCAGATGAAGATAAGCAAAATAATCCTAAAATTGTAAAGTTAAAGAATCCTGTAGTTATAGCATTAACGGACTCTGGAAAATATGAGCCAGTATTTGATTTTTCTGTCGATAGAGATGGGAATATTGGATTTAGATTTGGTGGTGAAATGATATCTAGAGATACAGAGCCATTAAATTATGAAAAAATCGAATTAAATTATATAGATAAATCTATATTCAAGGATATACAATTCAAAGCATATGATTCAGATGGAGATCTAATAAATCTTAATGATAAATATTTTAATGAAGAAATTACTAGGTAAATTTCAGTTTATAGACAAAATATAGTAAGAAGAGTGATTAAAAGTGACGCAAAGACAGATTGAAAATGTTATTGAAACAACATTAATTGAAAAGAAAATCAACGATCCAAATTATATAAGATATAGTTTTTATGAAATAAATATAAAATACCCTAAAGAATATGGAATTTTAAAAAAGGATTTAGGAATGTTTTTACAACAATTAAGAAAAAGATTAAAAGATGAAGACTATCATATATACACAGAAGGGCAAAAATTTGAATATGATAATGCTAAAAGAGTTGTTGAAAGCAATGAAATATTAGTGGCAATTAAACATTAGAAAGAGGATGTAAAAGATGGAACTATTTAATAATAGAGAACTAGAATTACTAAAAAGAGCAGGAGTAAATGTAGAAGATAGACAAGAATTTACAAGTGAGGATAAGAATTATATTTTTAGACAGGTGTCTGAATTTATTATGAGTCATAGCTCCAAAAATGGCGATATAGGAAGATTACAAAATGAGTATGAAAGTATTTTTAGAACTATAAATGTGAAATAGAGGATTTTGAATAATAGAAAAGTATTATATATTTAGATAAAAAATTATGGAGGACAAGATGAGAAAAGTAGTAACAACATATATTAATCCTGATATGGATGGAATTTCATTAATGTATGCTTATACCGAATTATTAAATAAAAAAGGTGAACAAGCAAATTATTATTTTGAAGGTACAATTAAAAAAGAGGTAGAAATTGTATTAAATAAATTTAATATTAAATTAAACAATATCAATAAAATAGAAAATGACGACAATATTGTTTTAGTTGATACTAATTATTTAACTGAATTATCTAAATATGTAAAAAAAGAAAATATAGTTGAAATAATAGACCACCATAATAGAGATAGTTGGTTAGATGATAATACTGATATAAAAATACAAATAGAACTTATTGGGGCAGCTGCAACTCTTGTAGCAGAAAGATTCAAAAATGAAAATATAGGAATTTCAAGAGAATCTGCTATTCTACTATATTATGGAATAATATCAAACACTATGAATTTAAAAATAAAGTTAACGAGTAAAAAAGATATAGAAATGGCTGATTGGTTAAAACAACAAGTACCTGAAATAACAGATAAAATAACAACAGAAATTTTTGTTGAAAAGTCTGAAATAGGAAATAGCTTGAGAGAAGAAATGGAAGTTGAATTTAAAGACCAATTTATGAGCATTTCTTGGTCAATGGGACAACTTGAAGTTGCTAATGTTGAAGACTTTTTAAGCAAATATGAAAAAGATATTAGAAAAATACTAAATACTGTTAGTGAGGAAAACGATGTTGATTATATATCTGTAAATTGTATGGATATTATTAATGGATATAGCATTGTTGTTGCTAGAGATGAGAAAACGGCAAAAGTTATTTCAGATGCAGTAGGATTTGAGTTTAAAGATTTAAAAGCTAAAACAAATGAATTAGTAAGTAGAAAGGAAATAGTAAAAGTTATACGAGGTATTTATATAAAATAATTAATTTGAAGGAGAGATTCAGATGAAGAAATATATAATTATAGCAGGTGTTCCAAGAGCAGGGAAAAGTACGCTTACTTCTATGATAGTAAAGAAATTTGGCTATCAACATATATGTTTTGATACTATAAATTATGCATTAGAACAGAATATGATTGAGCCTAAAATAAACACAAACGACGAATCTTTAGAAAATACTAAGTATATTAGTTCTGTTATATCAAAATTTATAAATTCAATAATTGCAAGTGGAGAATATAATGAGCAAGAATATGGAGTTGTAATTGATGTATGCCAATTAATGCCTGAAGATTTTGTCAAAAATATAGCAGGTGACAATTGTGATATATATTATTTAGTAACAAGTGAAGTAGATAGTATAAAAAGATTCGAATTATTAAAAAAATATGATAGACCTAGTGATTATACATATTATGATACTGATGAGCAAAAACAAAAAAAGTGCGAAAGAATTGTGGAGACGAGCAAATATATAAAAGAAAAATGCGAAGAGTATAGTTTGAAGTGTTATGATACTTTATTTGAACGTGAGAATAAGTTTAAAGAAATAATTGAAGATATAAGAAATAATTAAATAGTTATTTTATGGAGGATGTAATGGATAATATAAAGGAATATTTTTTAAATTATTTAAATGGATATAATCAAACTTGGATTGATAAGGATTTAGAAAAATTAAAAAAATACTATGATACAGATAATAATAGACTTATATATTATGATAATCATAAGAACAATGATACATATACTTTGCAAGAGCATATTGCTCTAGTTTCAGATTTTCTAACAAATGGAAAAGAAACTGAATCTGGACAAGTTGAAGAATTGATTATAGAAGATTTTAATTTATTTTCAAAAAATGATGTTGCTTGTTTATGTTTTATTGCTAAATATAAAAGTTGTCCAAGACCATATGTAAGAACTACAATGTATATAGAAAAGATAAAAGATGAATGGAAAGTGTTACATGTACACTGTTCATTCGAACCTGAAAGATAAATTATAAAATTAAATTAGGAGGCACGATTATGAAATTAAATATGTTAAAATACACAGAAATAAAAGAATATCTAAAAAGTAAAGATAGTTTATTAATTCCAGTGGGAACTTGTGAGCAACATGGATTACATCTTCCATTATGTACAGATACCATAGTAGCAGAAAGAATGTGTGATGAAATATCAGAAAAATATGGTATTTTAGTTGCTCCAACAATAAATTATGGAGTTAATTTACCATTAGATAATAAAATAATGACAGGAACTACAGGTATTACATACGAATTATTAAAAGATACATTAGAAAATATAACAAAATATTGGAAAATGCAAGGTTTTAAACATTTCTTTGCTGTTTCTTGCCATGGAGATATTTTTCATATTAAAGCATTGAGTGATTCTAGTGAAGATGTTGAAGTTATAGAAACTTATGAAGTTGAACAAGAGGATATATTAGAAAAACAAGTTTGCACAAGACACGCTTGTGAATCTGAAACATCAGTAATGTTGTATTTATACCCTGAATTAGTTGATATGGACAAAGCTAAAGACTTTGATATCGCAATAGAGGATTTTATGCCATATTTAGAACATAAAAGAGATGATATGGTAGATGGATATATAGGAAATGTTGGGTATTCAACAATTGCTACAAAAGAAAAAGGAAAAGTTATTTATGAAAGAATGATGAAAAATTTAGAAAGTATTATTGAAAAATATAATTAGGAAGTGAGTGATTTGGTGAATATTGTAGATATTATTGAAAGTGAAGTTAAAGAAAAAATTGAAGAATATAAATTAAATGCTGAAGATAATTATGACTTTTGGAATGAGCATATAAAATATGTATATCTTGAAAGTCAAAAATTAGCAGAGCAATATGGGGCTGACATTGAAATAGTAAAATTAAGTGCTTTATTACATGATATAGCATTGATTTGCAAAGTTGGAGAGCGAAAAGATCACCATATAAACGGAAAAATATTGGCTGAAGAAATATTAAATAAATATGATTATCCAAAAGAAAAAAAGGATAGAGTATTGACTTGTGTATATAATCATAGAAGTAGTAAAAATGCAACTAATATTGAAGATTTATGTGTCGCAGATGCTGATATTATTGCTCACTTTGATAATATTCCGATGCTCTTTAATTCTGCATATAATAGAAACCATATATCATTAAATGAAGTAAGAGAATGGATGAAAAATGCATTTGAAAAAGATTATAACGATTTAAGTGATAGAACAAAAGAAACTTTCAAAGATAAATACAAGCAAATTTGTGAAATTGTATTAGGATATTAATTGAGAGGAGATATTTATTGTGATTGACATAGGAACTAAAGAACTAGAAACAGAAAGACTAATTTTAAGAAAATTTAATGAAGAAGATTATACGGGAATGTTTAATAATTGGGCTTCAGATTTAGAAACTAATAAATATGTTTCATTCAAAGCTCATCAAAATTATGATGAAACCAAACAAATTATAAATGAATGGATTAGTAAATATGGAGATGGTAGCTTAAATTGGGTTGTTGAATTAAAAGAAACTCACGAAATAATTGGAAATATAGAAGTTATTGCAAAAAGCAAAAAGAACAATAACTGCGAAGTTGGATATACTTTCGGCTCAAAATATTGGGGAAAAGGATATGCAACAGAAGTATTAAAGAAAGTAATTGAATTTCTATTATATGATTGTGATTTCCATTTAATAGAGGCAAAACATCATGCATCTAATCCAGCAAGTGGGCGAGTAATGGAAAAAGCAGGAATGAAAAAAGATGGTGTTTTAAGAGAAAGAAGAGTAAATAAACTAATGGATGGATATGATGATTTAGTTATATATTCTATAACAAAAGATGATTTTTCAAAAATAGAACGATGAAAGGTTTTGATGTAATGGGAAAAGTAATAATTGTTTGTGGAAAGATATGTAGTGGAAAAAGTTATTATTCAAAATCAATAAAAGATTCTTTAAATGCAGTTATCATTTCTCCAGATGAAGCAACTTATGAGTTAATTGACAACGAACAAGGCGAATTTTATAATATCTTTTCTGAAAGATTAAACAAATACTTAACAAAGAAAGTTGGAGAGATAGCACAAGCTGGAGCTAATGTTATTTTTGAAAGAGGACTTTGGACAAGAGAAGATAGAAAGAATATTAGAGAATACTATAAAAATAATGGAATAGAGTGTGAACTTCATTATGTATGTGTTGATACTAAAACTTGGCAAAGAAACATTGAAGAAAGAAATAAAAAAATTGATGAAGGAAAAGGTGGCTCTGATTTTTATTTAGATGAAGGTTTATTAAAAAAATTAGAATCAAAATGGGAAGAGCCTAACAAAGATGAAGTTGATGTTTGGTATATATTACAAAGATAATAAGAAGGTGGAAAAATGATTATTGAATATGATTCAAAATTTGATGAACAAATAAAAGATTTATTAGTTCAATTACAACAACATTTAGCCGATATGGATATAGAAGGATATAATATAGTTGGAGATGGATATAGAGATAAGTATTTTGAGAAGACATTAGAAGAAGTAAAAAAATGTAATGGTAAGATATTACTATATAAGGATAATGAAAAAATAGTTGGATTAATAGTGGGAATTATAAACAATGATGACACAATTAGATATGATTTTAAAGCACCAAAACGAGGAAGAATTACTGAACTAGTTGTAGATAAAGATTATAGAGGAAAAGGTATAGGAAAAAAATTACTGCTAAAAATGAAAGAGCATCTAAAAACTAATGGATGTGAGAAGATAATGATTGCTGTATTTGGTTATAATGAAAGTGCAATAAGATTTTATAAAGAAAACGGCTTTCATATTAGGATGTTGGATATGATTGAAAATTGATTATTGGTAGGAAGGATTGAATGGTATGGAAAAAAGCTATGAAAGATTTCTTGGATTCGCAGATTTGTATGATGAAGGAAGACCAAGATTACCACAGAAAGCAATTGAAATTATAAAAAAATATATAAATGGTAATGTAGATTTAATTGTTGATGTTGGGTGTGGTACTGGAAATTCTACTGAAGTGTGTACTAATTTTGCCGAAAGAGTAATTGGAATTGAGCCTTCAAAAGATATGTTAAATAAGGCAAAAGAAAAAGAAAATAATAAGTTGAAATTTCAAGAAGGTTTAGGTAACAAGACAGGATTAGATAGTAATATTGCAGATATTGTAATATGTTCACAGGCTTTTCATTGGATGGAGCCTACTTCAACGATTTCTGAAATAAGTAGAGTATTGAAAAAAGGTGGAGTGTTTGCTGTAATAGATGCTGACTGGCTACCTGTAATTGATTTAAGATTGGAAAAATTAAATAGAAGTTTGCGTGAATTAACTATAAATCTTGAAAAAGATGAAGATACAATTATATACCCACAAAGTCAACACTTAAATAATCTGATCAAGAGCAATAAATTTGAATTTTGTAGAGAAATTTGTTTTGATGTTGAAATGGAATACGATAAAGATAGGTTTAAGAAGTTTATATTGAGTAAAAGTAACATACAAAAGGCTATAAGAAATAATTACAAGCCTGTTATAGAAATACTAGAAGATTTAGATTCTACATTAGAAAATATATTTGAAGGTAAAACTTTAAATGCTTTATTTTCTTATAAAATGAAAATAGGTATAAAATAATAAGGGAGAAATGTGATTTGAAAATAGTAGATTTTTTCAAAAAATTATTTGGTAAAAATGATAATAAACAATTATTAGATGCTCCTAAAACACAATATCAGGATTTAGTTGAATCTATTGATGATTTAGAACTATGCAAAATGTTTGTAGAAAAAACAACTAGAAATATGACTCCTGTGATAGAAAAGGCAGTTCAACCATATCTGCAATATCAACAAGTTAGAAATAGTGTTTATGAATTTCCAATGCAAACAGCTATTACAAAAGAGGATACACTTGAACTTGCACAAAGATTTTTTGCAAGTATTGATGAGAGTTTATGTGAGAAATTTAATAATATAATAAATGCTAATAATCCCAATATAGTATTGGAAATGGAGAAAGATAATGGCAAAGGAGCAAGTACAACTAATCCAAATGAAATGCCAGTTACTGTGTATATACCAATTAGAGATGATATTAGACAGTTATATGAATTGGTACACGAATGTACACATACTTTTGATATAGATAATGGAGATACACCAACTAGAATGGTTTTAGGTGAAGTTGCTCCTCAGTGTATGGAAAGATTATTAGATGATTTTCTATTAGAAATGTCGGACGAAGATATGCAAAGATATTCTTTTGACAGAAGTACAATAGAAAAAGATATAAAAGATAGAAGAATTGCTACTTTTTTATCTAGATTTAACAATGCACAAAATTTATATAGAAGAGGTGGAGATAAAACGAAAGACTCAAGATATATGTTAGCACAAATATATTCAGCACATTTTAATAAGTTTGATAAAAAGCAAAAGAAAAATAAATTGGTATCTTTTATTGAATGTGTAAAAAACGATGAGTTTGATAAAGCAAATAGTTGCTTTGAATTATCTATTGATAAAAAAGCTAAACTAAATGGATTGTATAGAGATACTTATGTTGGAGATACAATATCCGAAGTTAAAGATTTGATATTACCAAAAAATCAGGGAGAATCTAAAACTCAACCAAAAGAATTAGATAGAGATGATATTGATTTATATTTAGAACTGTGAATGTGAAATAGGAGTTATAATTTATGAGTGAAAAGTATTTAAAAGTAATGTTTGGAACAAAATCTGGAGCATCAGATTTTGAATATAAAATGAATGAAGTTAATATAGCAGAAAATTGGAATCCCAACGAAACAGAGCCAGACAAAATGGGAGGTTTTAATTTTTCTACTGAAACTAAAATATTAAGATGGTTGGTTAGAGGAGATATGATTTATGATATAGAAATTCCAGATGGAGCAGAAGTAATAGATGTCCCACATCCAACAACTCCCCATGGAGTATTTAGGGCAAATAAAATAATTATATCTAATCCACGACCAGTAACAGATGAATTGGCTATGCAGTTATATAAAGTTTCGGATATTCCTGAAAAAAGTTACTATAAAGCATTAGCTGGATTGGCTATAAGGGGTTGTATAGAAACTTGTAAATTGCTTATAAAAGAAAGAGTAAACAAAAACAATATTGATTTAGTATTAAGTGAAATAAATGATTTTACAACACCGAATGACTACAATCATGGAAATCAAAAAGTATATGATGAAGTAATGGAAATGTTGAATAAAATAAAGACTTCAATATAATGGAATAAAGAAATAGTTGCATCAAAAATTATGTTAAGTTTGACAAATAACAAATAATATGCTACAATTAAAAACATATTTAAGAGTTTATCTAGGAAACGATATTCCGAGCGATAAAGGACAATTAGAAATAAATTAGTTGTTTACACGAAGTGAGATATAAAGTCTTACAAAGGAGTCTTAAAAGATTCTTTTGTGAGTCTTATTTTTTTACGAAAGGAATGATTTTAATGCAAAATATTATAATTAGAAATGTAAAAAAAGAAGATTTATGGTCTGTATCTAGTATTGTAGTTGAAGGCTGGAAAAGTGCATATAGAGGAATTATAGAAGATGAATTTTTGGATAGTTTAAAAATTGAAGATAATTACAATAGAAGACTTAAAGATTATAAAGAAAATGGATTTATAGTTGCTGAAATAAATAATGAAGTAGTAGGTTTTTGCAGATATACAATTAATAATTTGTTTTCACAAGATGTAAAAGATATTGATTGCGAATTATGTGCAATATATGTAAAGCCTGATTTGAAAAGACAAGGAATAGGAAAAGAATTATTTAACTATGTTATTCAAGAGCAAAAGAAAAATAACAATAAAAACATGATATTATGGTGTTTGAAAGAAAATTCTAATTCAAGAAAATTCTATGAAAAAATGGGTGGTATTTTATACGGAGAAAATGAAATTGAAAAAGGTGGAAAGAAGTATAAAGAAGTTGGGTACAAATATGATTTAAGCAGATTATAAGGAGATTGATTATATATGGAAAACTATATTTTAAGAAAATATGAAAATTCTGATTATGAATTTGTATATGAAGTTAAGAAAAATGCTTATAAAAAATATGTAGAGCAATGTTGGGGAAAATGGGATGATATAGATCAAAAAAATAGATTTAAAGAATCTATGGAAAAGACTTTTGATAGGACATATATAATAATGTTCAATGATGAGAAAATTGGATTTTATCAAGGGCAATTAGTAAATGAGCGAACATATTATATTGAAAATATATGTATTATTCCAGAATATCAAGGGAAAGGTATTGGAACAGAAATTTTAAAATCTATATTAAATGAGTATTCTGATAAAAATATAGAAATACAATATTTTAAACAAAATCCAGTAGGAAATTTGTATAAGAAACTTGGTTTTGAACCAAATGGAGAAACAGAATTTCATTATCAAATGATAAAAAGAACATAAGGAGATGTAAACATATGAGTATATATTTAAAAGTGCCGACAACTAAAGAATTACATTATAGGCAAGAATGGATGAAAAATCCTAGAACAATGTCATATAATGCCGGTTATGACATAGATTTGAAAGGCTATGATAAAGCAACAGGTACTATAACTAAAACTAATGAAGAAATGATAAACTGGTATAATAACTGGATTAATCAAGAACCAGACAAATACTTTGCTTATATTTATGACGATGATATATCTGAACCAATTGGAGAAGTATATTATTATTTAGATAATTCTATACACAATATGGGAATTGTTATTCAAGATAAGTATAGAGGAAAAGGTTATAGTTATAAAGCATTATTAGAGCTCGAGAAAGTTGCTTTTGAAAAGAATAATATAAGTGAATTAGCAGATATTATACCATTAGATAGAGTAAGTGCTATTAAAACATTTAAAAGAGCAGGTTTTAAAGAAACTGAATTAGCAAAAAAAGAATTAGTATTTGGCAAAGAAAGTGTTGGCAAACAATTGATAATTACAAAAGAATCATATTTTACCAATAAAATAAACTTAAATAAATTAATAATTAGAAATGCACAAAAAAATGATATAGAACAAATAGCGACAATTAAAGTAGATGGTTGGAGAAACGCTTATTCAGAGATTATAGATAATGAGTATCTTAATAATATGTCAATAAATAAAGAGATTAATTCATATAGTAATAAGTATTCTTTAAATGATATTTATGTTGCGGTATTAGATAATGAAGTTGTTGGATTTTGCAGAGTTTATAATTATGATGAATCTGAATTTGAAGATTCTGAAATTGATTGTGAAATAAGAGAAATATATGTAAGACCAGATATTAAAAGAATGGGAATAGGTGGCAAATTGTTTAACTTTGTTTTAAATCATTTTAAAAGTAATAATAAAAGGAAAATGTATTTAGGAGTTTTTAAAGATAATTATAAGTCAAGAAATTTCTATGAAAAAATGGGTGGCACACTTTGGAAAAGTACATATTTAGTAATTGAAGAAGTTAAATATCCAATAGTGTCATATTTATATAAATTAAATTAAGGTGGGATTTATTTATGAATAAAGATGTAATAATTGAAACAGAAAGACTGATACTAAGACAATGGAATATGAACGACATAGATGATATAGTAGAAGGATTGGATAATTTAAATGTTACAAAATGGTTAGCAGGAGCACCGTTTCCATACACGATTAAAGATGCAGAGCATTTTGTACAGAAAACGATCGATAATGATTTATATAATTTTGCAATTATTTTAAAAAGTGAAAATAAAGCAATAGGTGGAACTCAATTAGCAAATGTAGACTTATTTAATGGCACAGCTGGTGGTGGTATTTGGATAAGTGAAAAATATTGGGGAAATGGATATGGCTCTGAAGCATTTGGAGCTAGAATTAAATATGCTTTTGAAGTATTAGGATTAAGAAGATTAGAAAATGGATACTTTAAGGAAAATGAAAAATCTCATAAAATGCAATTAAAATTTGGATACAAGGATGAAGGAATTAAGAGAAAAAAATTTGTATCAAGAGGCTCTGGGAAAATAGAAGATGAATATATTACTGGACTATTAAAGGAAGAGTGGATACAACAATAATATATAAGGATGTGATAAAAATGGAAAAATTTTATTTTGAAAAACCATCAATTAAAAGAAAAAATGAAATAATAGAATATCTTGAGGAGTTTGTAAAATATGGCTCTGATATAAATGGCTCAGGCTCATTAGATAAAATTTATGACGGTTATACTTTTGAACAAGCTCTTGACAGGTGTTTAAAAATGGAAGATGAAGAATATGCTAAAAGTGTTAATAGATGCCCTGGAAAAACATTTCTTTTAATTAGAGAAAATGATAATAAAATAATTGGCTCTATTAATATCAGATGGAATCTTAATGAGGCAATGCTAAACTTTGGTGGTAATATAGGTTATGGAATTAGACCTACAGAAAGAAGAAAAGGATATAATAAGATAAATTTATATTTAGGAATGATTGAGGCAAAGAAAGTTGGATTAGATAGAGTAATGCTAGATTGTGATGTTAATAATCTTGGCTCTGATAAAACTTTAAAAGCATTAGGTGGAAAGCTAGAAAGAACAGGAATAGACCCATCTGATGGTACAGTAACAAATGTTTATTGGTTTAATGTGGATGAAACTATAGAAAAATATAAAGATATATATGAACAATATATTGCGAAAGGAGTGGAAAGATAATAATGGACAGACAAGAAATATTAAACAATTTCTATAATGAAGATTGTACTGAAGATACTAGACTTGAAAGTCAACATGGGCAAGTTGAATTCTTAACAACTACAAAGTATATTGAAAAATTTTTAAAATCTGATTCAAAAATACTAGAAGTTGGAGCTGGAACTGGGAGATACTCACTTTATTATGCAAATAAAGGTTATGATGTAACTGCTATTGAATATGTTAAACATAATATTGATATACTTAAATCAAAAATAAAAGATGGTACAAAAATAGTTGCTGAACAGGGTGATGCAATTGATTTATCAAGATTTGAAGATGATACATTTGATGTTACTTTAGTTCTTGGACCTTTATATCATTTATATGAAGATAAGGATATAAATAAAGCTATTGAAGAGGCAGTAAGAGTTACAAAAAAAGATGGAATAATTGCAATTGCATATTTAACAAGTGATTCTATAATGATTGATTGGGCACTTATGGGCGATCATTTACTAGATGGTTATCCAAATGATTTTGATAAAGATTTTAAATTGACAAGATACCCACAAGGCATCTTTGCACCATTTTATATTTCTGAATTTAAGGCAATTATGAATAAATTTGATGTTGAATTATTACATAATGTTGCAACAGATGGTTTTACGCGCCACGTTAAAGACAAAATAGATTCATTATCTAAAGAAGAATTCGATGTATGGATGAGATATCATTTATCAACTTGCGAAAGAGAAGACCTTCAAGGTTATAGCAATCATATGTTATACATTTGTAGAAAAAAATAATTGAATGCTATAAAAAAATCAGTATGTTTTTTATTACATACTGATTTTCATAATGTTAATTATTATTTTTCTAGTTTATCTTCAATACCAGCTAGTAATTCTGGAATTGTAATACCAAGAACTTTTGCTAATCCATATAATTCGTAATCTTTAACAACTCTAGTATTAGCTTCAATTTTACTTATATCATTTTTATGAATATTAATTCCAAGTAAATTTAAATCATTGGCAACATCAGCTTGAGAAAGATGTTTAGCTTTTCTTAATTCTACCAAGTTATCACTAATAACATTTGAAAAACAAGATGGAATATGTCCAAATTGTAAAAAACATTTTGAAATAAATGAGATGGAAGGTGACCACATAACACCTTGGCACGCAGGTGGAAAAACAAATGCTGAAAATTGTCAAATGCTTTGTAGAGAATGTAATAGAAGAAAATCAGGAATCTAGGTGAGAAAATATGGGAATAAATGTTGATTCAAAAGATTTACTACAAATATTAAATATTCCTAAAAGAAAAGTATTTATTATAGCTTTTGCAGTTATGTTATTTACTGGATTGGTACTATTTCTTCCAGAAGAAGTTATTAATAAATTATATTTAAATGGAATAAAAAATAGTATAGGTACAATATTAGGAATTATATTCTTAATATCTACAGTAATAATTGTAGTTTTACTTGCAGTTTTAGTTTTTGATTTCTTCAAGAAAAAGTATATTATAAAAGCTACCAAAAATAGAATAAAGAATTATTTATTAAATTGTAAAAATAAAGCTGTTATAGATATAATTAAATCATTATTAAGACAAGAAGACCATACTGGAAAATTACAAATAAATAGTGGAGCTGTTGCTGAATTAACACACAGAGGAATTATATCTTTAACGACTTCTAATAACCCAGTTGATTTTGGTTATGATAATGAAATGTATACAAATTATTTTTTACAACCATTTATAGTTGAGATAATAAGAGAAGATTCTGAATTAAAAAAGAAATTTAATTTAAAATAAAAAAACAATACTATCCCATAGAGTAATTTCTATGGGATAGTTATTTCTTTAAGGCTATCAATAATCCATTCATAAAATGTTTTGTTGATACTTCAGGATGTTTTTTTGTATCATCCATATAAAAGAATTTATTTAAAGCTTGAGCAGAATTATTTCGATTCAAATTTTTCGTAGTTCCTCTCAAACAAGATTTAATTTTTTCAGGGGAGCATCCTTTTCTATAAGCAAGTGTCCTATGTATAACTGTTAAATTATCAAGTAAATATTCATCATAGTAGCACAATTCTATTGCTTCATTTAACACTTTAACATTATGAGAATAAGGATTCAAATTTAATTGCAAAAGAATACCATAAAACTTTTCTTTTGGAAATTCTTCCAAGGTTAATTCATCTCTTAATCTGTCAATTGACCTTTTTAGTAAATCAAGGTCAGTCGGTTTTGGAAAAATTTCATAAACTTTTTTGGTATTCAGTAATTCTAATCGTAATCTGTCATCTCCTGAAACTACAATTACATTACACTTTATTTTGTTACCCTCATATAATGTAAGCTCATTTAATACTTCTAATCCGAGTCATCTTTGGTAATCCTAAATCTAATATAAAAATATCAGGTTTCAATTCTTTGTACATTTCCAAAGCGGTTTGTCCATCATTAGCATATCCCACCAATTCAAATGATTCATCTTCTGTGATAATTTCTTGATAACGGATGAATAAAGATTCGTTATCTTCTGCAACTAAAATGGTTGTTTTCATTCATCTTACCTCCAAAAAAATATCATTTGCTAAGACCTTATAAGTATTAAATTATTGGTATTATATCACTAAAATTGCGTATTTTCAATATATGCAGGGGTTACATTTACATAAATTATTAAATGTTTTTTAATATTTTATACTAATGTCCACTTTTTAGCTCTTTTGTACCCTTTTTAACCCATATGTAGCCAAAATAAGTTGGCTTTACTTAATCGTGTTATATATATAAGCACGGACAATAGTCTAAAATGAAGAAGGAATTATCTAAAGAAAACTAGGTAATACACTTAAGATTATTTTACGAACTTAATAATTGAATTTTATTTTAGATTATTGTTTGGAGGGGATATATATGTAGAAGTTGGAATTGTATATTATATAAATACATAAATTATAATTCTTTCTTTGTTTTATGGCATTGTCCAATTTTAAAAGATTGGAGAATGAATATGGAAAGAAAGAATTATTTAGTAGAGCCATTATCAAAAGAAGAAAAATCATATTTAAAAAAAATAATAATTAACACAAGAAAAAAATATATTAGAGATAATTACAATTATATTAACAGCACAAATGTGCAATTATTTAGTTGTGCTGATGTTGAGGCTGAATCTGTGCTTGAAGAAGTTCTTAATAAATGCGAAAGAGAAATTAAGTCTGCTATGGAATTTGAAAAAGTAATGAGCAGTGAAAAATTATATGGTGTTGTTAAAGCATTGTCTTTTGAAGAAAAGATGGTGCTTTTTTCGTTGTATAAAGAAAACAAAACAACAAATCAAATTGCATTAGAAATGAAAAAAGATAGGACAAGCATTTGGAGAATAAGGAACAAGGCATTAAACAAAATTATGAGAAGATTGATAGGAGGAGAATAAAATGTTTAATGAATTTAATTTATCTGATGATGCGATTATAAAAATAATAAAAGATTACAAACCATTAATTATTAATGCAAGTATTATAAATGACAGATATGATGAGGATTTGGCACAGGAAATTCAAATTGAGATTTTTAGATATTTAAGTAAAAATAGAAAAATTTAAAAAAATTTTCAAAAAATGCAACATCCATAAATTTTTTGGGACTTCTATTAATAAATAAAAAAGGAGGAGAGTTTATGGATGTTGATAATAATAAAGAATTATTTGACTTGGATACTGTAATTGATTATGCACAACTTGCTTTTCATACATTAAAAAATAGTGCAACCGAAATTACACCGAAAGAGCTAAAAAGTGAAATTAAGATGTTGCATGATAAATTTGGAACTAAAGAAGTACGAAGACTAAACAGAATTATTATAAAAGGCAAATAATAGGGCAAATAGAAATTTTCCCTATAGTCTTTTCAGCTATAAAAGTCTTTAGCAAAAAGTTGCAGGGGGTTACATATGGAAAGTAAAATTCTTGATATGTATTTTAAAGAAAAAATGAAACAAATTGATATTGCTACTGAACTTGGTGTTTCGAAATATAAGGTATCAAGAGTTATCGCTAAAGACCCAAGGAGCATAGAAGAAAAAGAAAATCGCAAGATTGAAAACAAAAAGAAACATATTGAATATACCAAAAGTTATATGAAACAAAAATGGGCAAATCGAGAACAAGATAGTTATGCTATTGTTAATAATATGCACAATCAAGCAGTTAGAGAGTTGTCAGGTTCAAGGAATCACATTTCTAATAGAGCATTTAGAAATTGGAATTCTTCTATATATGAATTTAATAAAAGAACTAAATTTTATGTTTTAAAAAAAGGTATAACAGTTGGAGTAGATGTTCCTAAAAGAATAGATTGGCGAGGTGTTTAAATTAATGTTAGGTAAAATATTAACAAACAATAGTCAAAAGACAAATAAAATAATATTTGCAACAATAGAATTGAATCAATTAAAGAAAATATATGATGAAAATTTAATTGATAAAGACAAGTATTATTATCTAAAAGATGAAATTATAAAAGAATATAAAGTTTTTTCTGAAATGATTTGATTTTACCATTCAACAGAGTTAATATCACAACGTAGAGGAAAAACTTTAACAAACATATGGAGGTTGTTTTATGCAAGTTAAGGTTATAAAAAAGTTAGATGGTATTGTTGATAGAACGACAGGAAAAGTTTTGTCAGGACGATTAAGAGTATGTGCATATTGCCGTGTTAGTACAGATGGTGAAGAACAATTAAATAGTTATGAATCTCAGAAAAAATATTATGACGAAAAGATTAATGCTAATAGCGATTGGTCATTTGCAGGAATATATGCAGATGAAGCAATAACAGGAACATTGGATTATAAAAGAAATGATTTTATGAGAATGATAACTGATGCAATGGAAGGAAAATTTGATGTTATTATAACAAAATCTATTTCTAGATTTGCAAGAAATACTTTGGATACCTTAAAATATGTACGAAGATTAAAGGAAAGAAATATTGCAGTTATATTTGAAAAAGAAAACATCAATACTTTGGAAATGTCAGGAGAGTTTCTATTAACAATATTAAGTTCTATAGCACAACAAGAAAGTGAGAGTATTTCTGGAAATGTTAAATTAGGACTAAAAATGAAGAAAGAAAGAGGTGAGCTTATTGGTTTCAACAAATGCTTAGGTTATGATTATGATAATGACAAAAAAGCATTAACCATTAATGAGAAAGAAAAGGAAATAGTAAAGTATATTTTTAAAAGATATTGTGAAGGGGCAGGTTCTACAATTATTTCAAGGGAACTAACTGAACTAGGATATGTACCACCAAAAGGTGGAAAAAGATGGTCAGAGTCAACAGTAAGACAAATTGTTAGAAATGAGAAGTATAAAGGGGATGTATTACAAGGAAAAACATATACTGTTGACCCAATTTCTCATAAAAGAGTAACAAATCGTGGAGAGGAAGACAAATATTACATAGAAGGAAATCACGAAGCAATTATTCCTGCTGATGTATTTGACAAAGCACAAGCAATTTTAGCTAAAAGATGTGGGGCAAGAGAAACAGGAAGAAGAAAAGGAAACTTAAGCAGAAAGTATCCATTTAGTAGTAGAATTTTTTGTGGATTTTGTGGAGCAGCATATGTTCGCAGAAATTTATATAGTAGTACATCTTATTCAAAAAGAGTATGGCAGTGTATGGAATATGTAAAGTCAGGCAAAACAAGTTGTTTAGAATCTAAAGTATTAAGAGAGGATATAATAGAAAGTTGTTTTGCGGAGGCATATCAAATATTATGCAAAAATAATAAAGATGTAATTAAAAGGTTTTTAGAAAGAATTGAAAATTTATTAAGTGATGACAAAATAAAATGTGCAATTAGAAAATTACAAGAGAAAAAGACACAATTAGAAACTAAATTAGATTCATTGCTAAATTTAATGATTGATGGTACAATAGACAAAGAGATATTTACAAACAAAAAGATTGAAATAAATAAAAAGATTAGAAAAGCAGATGAAGAAATCGAAAGACTTGAATGCGAGTTACAAGACGAAAGGTCATTTGATGATGGTTTTAAAAAGATAAGTCAATTTTTTAAAAGTAATGATGTTAATGATGAATCTTTTGATAAAGATGTTTTTGAAGCATTAATTTACAAAGTGGTTATAGGCGAAAAAGATAAGGATGGAAATTGTAATCCTTATGTAATTCGTTTTATAATAAAAAATGGTACAGAAGATAATTACAGATCAAGAAATGAAGGAATAATGAATACTTTGTTAGAAGACGATAATCTTATTTTAGATTTTGAGAGTTTTCAGAAGTTCGTTTCATTTCATAAACAGGAAGATGGAAGTTTAAGGAAAAATCTAGAAACAAAAGTAAGAGTTAAAGTTGAAATGAATAACGGCATCTGACATGTTCATGGTCAACAATCAACCTTAACTTGACCTATCAATGGTCGCTTAACCACACATGTGGAGTGTGTGGCAGTGCTTAACCTTAAATAGTTTTGAAATCATTCTTACTGTAAAGATAGATAGTTTAAATGTTATAAAAATTATCTTTAATATCTAACTAAAATCTAACCAAAGTCAAATTTTAGATAGTGATATAAAAAATTGTAAATATA
>CANQVM010000006.1 GCA_947627265.1 uncultured Clostridia bacterium
TATTGAAAATTTTAATATTTTTCTTTTAAAATAATAACATAAAAGCAGATAATTAGCAACTAATCATCTGCTCTATACATTTAATTTATTCAACACCCTATTTACAAATATGTGTAGTCATTTCATACCAGTTTATCAATTCATCTACATTTTCTTTATTAACCCTATCAATAATAATATATTTACTAATTTCTATTCGATTTTTCCATACAAAAGTTTGTAAACATTGTTCAAGTATTCTATATATAAATCTATACTAAATTACTATTTATGGATTCATTATACAATAAAAATATTAAATTATCAAACAATTTGTTTTCCAACAGTATGATGTTTTTCGTTTTATTTTTTATACTTTATAAAAATATTTATTATTGTTTTATTATTTCATTATATATATTATTAATATTTGTTTCATCTTTGTATTTGTTTTCCATTGGGCACATTCCTGTTTTCATTTTATTTATAATATAATCTACTTTTTTATTATAGTTGTATTTTATATTATTATTTTGTAATATATCTATAGCAAAACTGCTTATAACATCTGCATATATTTCTTTTACACCTGCAACTATTAAAATTGATGCTGCAACTTTTCCAATTACTTTATCTGCAATAATTGCTTCCTTTAAGCTATTTTCATTTTCTTGTAAAATTATTTTTATATCTTTTATTCCATCTTGATAATATTCTTTTATTTGTCCGTTTTTAAAACAAACAATTAATGAAGCATTTTTTTGATAAAGTATATTTTTTATTTGTTCTAATTTAGTCATTTAAATTAATCCCTTTCTTTATTGTTTTACTAATGAATGGTACACAAATTAATTGTATAATAATTCCTGGTAATCCAGCTATAATACTTTGTGTTACAGATATTCCATAAGTAGATAATCCTAATCCATTGATTGCAATAAATAATATACCTGCATATATTATTCTTCCTAAAATAATAGTGGCAATTAGTGATATATAAGAATTAAATTTTTTGTTTAATATACCTAAAATAATCGCATAAATAATGAGTTCTATTAACATATATGGTAATCTTTCAATTGTAGGCATACCTGTTAATAAATAACTGCATACTATTGAACTTCCTGCTACAACACTTGCACTAGTAACTCCAAATGTAAATGCTGCAATTAATACAGCTATATGCATTGGTAAAAATGTTGCACCTGCACTTGCTCCTGCTAAAATATGGAATATTCTAGGTAATGCTATTCCTATTCCACTTAATAAAACCGTTCCTATAATATATTTTGCTTTTTTACTTGATAAAATTTTTACTAAACGATTAGATTTTTTTATTGTTTCAATTTTTTCCATCATAATAAATCCCTCCTAATTTTTTATTAACTATATACTTTTTTCTCTTTTCTAATATATGTTAATTAATTCATATTTAGTTGTTCCAAGACCAATTTTTTCAGCATAAGGTAAAATGTGTCTTCCAAGTTGTCTGTCTATTCTTTCTTGTAAAAGATGTGCACCTTCATCTTTTGAATCCCATATCATATCAATAAATGCTTGGTCATTTGCAACTGGATCTAAAGATGCAACTATTCCTAAATCATTCATAACTGGATCTGATTGATGTGCATCACAATCGCAATCTACTGATAAGAAATTCATTACTGTTATATAAACTATTTTCTTATTATTTGCTTCAAAATAGTCAGCTACTGACTTTGCAGCTTCAGCCATAGATTCAATAAAAGCTTCTTGTTTAGGTAATTTTTCCCATAATTCATCTGGATCTTCTGTTATACCTGCTGTATGAATATATGCTTTTCCATTTCTTGAAGCAACACCAATTGATTGATTTTTTAAGTTTGCTCCAAAACCTCCCATAGCGTGACCTTTACCATGTGCTAAATTTAACATCGCATCATATCTGTCTAAATGTGTTCCTACAAGATTATATTTTAAATGTTTACCATTATTTACTGGTATTTTCATCTCTCCATCTTCATCCATAATATCTACACCTGCATATGATGTAAATCCATGATCTTTAGCAACTTTTATATGGTCTTCTGCTGTATTTCTTTCACCTGCATAAGCTGTATTACATTCAATAATTGTACCATTTAATTTTTTTACTAATGGTCCTATTAAATCTGCTTTTAAGTATCCTCTTGAACCTGCTTCTCCTGTTGATACTTTTACTCCGATTTTTCCTTTTAGTTCTACTCCTAATGCTTCATATATTTTAATTAAATTTTCTGGAGTTATTTCTTTTGCATAATAAACTTTTGCTCTTTCCATTTCTCCTCTTCCTTTCTATTTTATAAATATATTTTTTTAATTTATTATATTCTTCATCTGTAAGTGCTTCTAGCCATTCATTAGAATTTTCTTTGCCTTGGACTTCAACAGCAATATGAGAAAACCAAATATCTCTTTTTGCTCCGTGCCAATGTTTAACATTAGCAGGAATTTTAATTACCATTTCTGGTTTTAAATTTCTTCCTCTCCATATACTTCTTTTATTAGTCCAAATGCACTCCATGCTTTTGGCCAACCGCTATAGAAAGCAAGTTGCGTAACTATTTCAACAGCTTCTTGTTTTGTTATTCCATGTTCTTTTCCTATTATAAAATGTGATTTTAATTGTGAAAATAATCCTTGAGCCATAAGTGCAGAAATTGTTATCATACTTCTATCTCTAAGAGATAATTCTGCTTCTCTTGACCATATTTTTCCAAATAAAACATCATCATTTAATCTAGCAAATTCTGGTGCTAGTTTTCCTAAATTATCTCTACCTGCTGTTTGTTTTTTCACTTTTATTTCCTCCTTTAATTTTAATTATTATAATAATTTTATTATATTATACATAAAAAAACAATAGTACGAAATAAAAATAGTTATAAAATATAAACATACTATTGATAAAAATAAAAAATTTATACAGATTATTATAATCCATATAAATTTTTTATTTTTTATAACTAATTTACTCCTGCTAATTCACGAGCATTAGTTTCATTATCTTTATTTTTGTTTTTGGTATTTCTTACAAAAATCAACTTAAATATTGTTCTGACTAATGGTTGTATAAAGAATAATTGTGTAAAATATGCAAACGGAAAATTGAAGCATACTAGTTTAAGCCAATTTGCAAGTAATGTAAATATATTAAATCCCATATAATAAGGATAATATAAAAATGCTGCTATAAAACTCATTGCAGGACACATAATTCCAACTGTTGCACATATTATTGCTGTTTCAAATATTACAGGATGAGTTTCCTTTATATCAAATATTTTTGAAACCAACTTAAATGAAAGTGGACTTCCTAAAAATATTTCAAGACAATAAGCTAAACAAAATTCAACTAAAATAATAGCCCATATAGGTAACATTTGTCCACACATCATAACTCCACCTTGTTTATTGATAGCTTCTATTACACTTGTTGACTCATTTGCTGTCATCAACGTATTTCCATTAACAACATATAAACTAAAAAAAACATATGCATGTACAGTTATAATAACAGTTATTAACGCAAACATTAGTCTTTGAAACTTATTTTGTGGCATTTTTTTCACTCCTTTCGACAAAATAAAAACACATATAATGCTGGCAAAAATCCAATTATAGATAATTTTTAAAAGTTCTGTAATCAGATTTATGTGCTCAAGCACTACATGTGTCATCTTTTATATTTTATTAACATTTACAATTTTAACAAAAGAATTTTATTTTGTCAAACTAAATCTGCCACTTCTTTATAATCTACTGTATAAGTTTCTACCACTAAAACAAATGCTACTTATTATCTAAGTTCTTGCTTTTCTTCTTTTAATTGTCTTAATGCTTTATTTAAACCTGGTACATTACAATTATGTATTACTAATCCGTTTTGAACAGCTTTAGCAAAATTCATTAAATCCATTTGGCAATATCTATATTGTTTTTTATTATAAATATATATTTGAGTTCCATTTTTAGTTTGTACAGCAATACAATTGACATAGTGCCTTTCATTATTTATATCTTTATAACAATCAATTATTCTAATTTTACTATTTCCTGTACTATAATTAAATTCTTTCTTATTAAAAAATTCTTCTAATACTGTTTTATGATGCCATTGTCTGTCTGTATATCCCATATTTGGATTATTATATATATCAATATTTTCTAAAACAAATTTTGCTTTTTCATCAAAATTCTCCATAAAATCAACATCATATTTTAATAAATATAGATAATCATCAGAATAATAATTTTCATCATCAATATATCCGCTTTTTCTATCCATTTGTTCTTGTTCAAATCTACTTATAACATAAGTATTTTCATCAGTTACTGATAACCCAAAATTTTTAGTAAATGAATGTGATTGAATATGATACATATCTTCTTGTAAATCAACCATATAAGGTTTTCCATCTTTTGGAGTAATTATGTTATACACATGTGGACATTTTCTATAATTATCAGAATCAATAAATGTTATTATATTTACTCCAAATTTCTTAAGAATATACTCCAGTATATATGCAACAGATTTACATATTACTGTATTTGTTTCCAAACATTTGTCTAAATCTGTCAAGTTTCTACTATGATATTTATATAGATTTTGATTATTTTTACTATTCCCAAATGGTTTAAATTTTGGATTAAATGAAAATCTTTTTCCTAAATCTATATAAATATGTCTTATTATTTCTGTTTCAGTCATATCACCTTTTTGTAATATGTATTCTTTTATATTTTCTATATATTTATTTAAATTACTCATATTTATATCACTTTACCTTTTATTATTTCTTTTATTACTTTTCCTGCTAAAATTAAACCCGCTTTTTTGTAATATGATATGTTTTGATTTACTTAATCTTAAATTAAGTTATTCTAATTCAAAAGCACCTGTATATAACTGATAATATATTCCCTTCTGATTTATTAATTCTTCATGTTCTCCTCTTTCAATAATTCTTCCATGATCTAATACCATAATAGCTTTTGCATTTCTAACAGTAGAAAGTCTATGTGCAATTACAAAAACAGTTCTTCCTTTCATAAGTTTATCCATACCATCTTGAACTATTTTCTCTGTTCTTGTATCTATACTTGATGTAGCTTCATCTAATATCATAACAGGTGGATTAACTAAAGCACATCTAGCTATTGCAAGTAATTGTATTTGTCCTTGAGATAAGCTTGAACCATCTCCGGAAATTTCTGTATCATATCCATTTGGAAGTCTCATAATAAAGTCATGTGCATTTGCGAGTTTGGCAGCTTCAATTACTTGATCATCTGTTGCATCATCCATACCATATTTTATATTATCTTTTATTGTTCCTGTAAATAAATTTGTATCTTGAAGAACCATTCCAAGTGAAAGTCTTAAATCATCTTTTTTTATTTTGTTAATATTAATTCCATCATATCTGATTTTTCCATCTTCAATATCATAAAAACGATTTATCAAGTTTGTAATTGTTGTTTTTCCAGCTCCTGTCGCTCCCACAAAGGCAATCTTTTGTCCTGGTTCTGCAAATAAACTTATATTGTGTAAAACTATTTCTCCCTCTTCATATCCAAAGTCAACATCATTCATTTCAATATAACCTTTAACTTCAATATATTCCAATCTTCCATCATGATGTAAATATTTCCATGCCCATATATCTGTTTTTTCATCTGTTTGTGTTAAAACTCCATTTACATATTTAGCATTTACTAAAGTAACATATCCTTCATCTTTTTCTGGCTCTTCATCCATTAATTCAAAAATTCTCTTTGCACCTGCTAAAGCCATAACAACTGCATTCAATTGTTGAGAAACTTGATTTATTGGTCTTATAAAAGTTTTACTAAGTTGTAAAAATGAAACAATTAAGCCAACAGTTATATTTCCTATTCCATTTATAGCAAGTAGTCCTCCAGTAATTGCAATAAGGGCATATTGAACATTTCCTAAAGCTCCATTTATAGGCATTAAAATATTTGCAAATTTATTTGCATTATAAACATCTTCACAAAGCTCATCATTTATTTTATTGAATTTTTCTTTTGCTTTATTCTCATAGCAAAATACTTTAACAACTTTTTGTCCATTAATCATTTCTTCTATATAACCATTTACTTTTGCCACAGACTCTTGTTGTCTAATAAAATACCCTACACTTTTAGAAGAAATCTTTTTAGTAACCCAAAGTATAATTACCAAAGAAAAGACAACAACTAAAGTAAGATATATGTTTGTAAATACCATTGAAATAAAAACTGTAAGTATTGTAACTATTGAAGTAAGTGCTTGTGGTATACTTTGTGATATCATTTGGTTTAAAGTATCTATATCATTTGTATAATGACTCATTATATCTCCATGTGTATGTGTATCAAAATATCTAATAGGAAGTTTTTGCATTTTAATAAACATCTCATCACGAATCTTCTTTAATGTTCCTTGGGTAATAGTAGCCATTATTCTGCTTTGCAAAAAACTTGAAATTACTCCAATTAAATATATAATTGCCATTATTCCTATAGCATACAAAAGCGAAGTAAATACTGGATTACTTACATTTGTTAAAGGAACAATATAATCATCTATTAATGTTTGTAAAAATAAATTTCCTCCAACAGATGAAAGGATTGCTAAAATCATACAAACAAGAACTAAAATAATTCTAAATTTATAATATTTTGTTATATAACCAATAACTCTGCCTAAAATTCTAAAATCAATTTTTTTTCTTTTTCTTACATTGTCTTTATCCATTATTCTTTTTGCCTCCTTTTACTTGAGAATAGTATACTTCTTTATATATCTTATTTGTTGCTAAAAGCTCTTCATGTGTTCCTATTCCATTTATTGTTCCATTATCTAATACAATTATTTTATCTGCATCTTGAACAGAAGAAATCCTTTGTGCAATTATTATTTTTGTAGTGTTTGGTATTTCCTCTTTAAATGCTTTTCTAATTAAACTATCTGTTTTTGTATCCACCGCACTTGTAGAGTCATCTAATATTAAAATTTTAGGCTTTTTAAGTAATGCTCTAGCAATACAAAGTCTTTGCTTTTGACCACCAGATACGTTGGTTCCACCTTGTTTAATATATGTATTATATTTATCTGGGAATTCATCAATAAAACTATCTGCTTGAGCAAGTTTGCATGCTTTTACTAATTCTTCATCACTTGCATTTTCATTTCCCCATCTTAAATTTTCTTTAATTGTTCCTGAAAATAATACATTTTTTTGAAGTACCATAGCGACTTGATTTCTTAGTGATTCTATATCATAATCTCTAACATCTATCCCTCCAACTTTTATAGATCCCTTTGTTACATCGTAAAGTCTAGGAATAAGTTGTACAAATGTAGATTTAGAAGAACCTGTTCCTCCGATTATTCCAATTGTTTCTCCAGAATTTATTTGTACATTTATATTTTTAAGACACAATTTATTTTCATCTTTAACATAACTAAAATCAACATTTTCAAAAGTAATCGATCCATCTTTTACCTCTTTAATAGTTGTTTCTTTGTTCCATAAATCGCTTTTTTCATCTAAAATTTCTACAATTCTCTCACAAGATGCTCTTGAAATCATTATCATAACTAAAATCATTGATAAAATCATAAGTGAAATTAATATTTGCATAGCATAAGAAACAAGACTTGTAAACTCTCCTGTTGTAATTCCTCCAAATACTATCTCTTTTCCTCCAAACCAAGAGATAAGAACAATTATAGTACTTACTGTAAATTGCATTAATGGATTATTTAATGCAACTATTTTTTCTGCTTTTACAAATTGATTATAAATATTCTCCGAAGTTTTATTAAATTTATTAATTTCTTTTTCTTCTGTTACAAATAATTTTACAACTCTAATTCCTCTAACATTTTCTTGGACAATACTATTTAATTTATCATATATTTTTATTGCTTTTTCAAATATTGGATGTGCTTTAGTTGCTATAAAATACAATCCTAATCCTAAAATTGGTATAGCAATTAAAAATATTATTGCAAGTTTTGCTTTTATAAAAAATGCCATAATTAAAGAAAATATAATCATCAAAGGTGCTCTAATTGCAACTCTTATTAACATTTGAAATGCCATTTGAACATTATTTATATCTGTTGTACATCTTGTAACTATACTAGATGTAGAAAATTTATCTATATTTGAAAAAGAAAATTCTTGTATATTATTATATATTTTTCTTCTCAAGTTTCTCGCAAAATCCACTACTAGCTTTTGCAGCATATTTTCCAGATTTAGCTCCACAATACATAGCAAGTAGTGAACATACAATAAGTGCAATTCCAACTTCTATTATAACAATACTATTTGATTTATTTATCCCATTATCAATTAATAGAGCCATAAGATATGGGATAACTACATCTAAAATTGATTCAAAAGCAACAAATATTGGTGTTAAAATTGTTTCTTTTTTAAATTCTCCTATACAACTCATCAACTTTTTTATCATTTTTAATTCTCCTTTTTGTTATATTACTAAATTTTATTATTTTCTAAAATATCTATTTTTAAGTGGTTTATTACATCTTTATGTTACTTTTTATTTTATCTAAAATAGAAAATACTTGGGTTAATTCATTTTGGTTCGTTACACGAGAACTATTCAATCTCAACTTGCTTAAATATATTATGTAAAAGCTGGATAACACTTTTTATCACGAGAACTTTACAACGTTATCCAATCTCTTCAATCGTAATAAAAAGAAGTATAATAATCAATTACTTAATTGTAATTAACTATTACACTTTTATAGTGCCAAAATTATTTCGTAATTTGTTACACCAATGTTATGAAAAAACTAATCATTCTAAAATTTTTAAAAAATAACTATGAATAGTAACTTTTTATTTATTATCCAACTTTTCTGTTTTACTTGGACTACATGTTGAAATTGTAGTTAAAGTATCTCCGAAGTTGTGTAAAAAATGCTGATAAACAATTTATTTCTTCTTGTGTTTTATCTTTTGCAATTTGACAAGCTAAAATAGAAATAAAAGTTACAAATTCACAAGATTCCATATGTAACCTCCTCTATGTAGATTATATGATTTGATTTTTCTTATGTTAAAATATGTTTCTTGTAATTTAATTTTTTATACTATCTTCTCCAAAATATTTATTATTTTGTAATATTTTGTTTAAATTTTCTTGTCTTTTTATTTTATTAGTTGTTGTTTTTATTAAAGGGTCTTCTGTTATAATCATTCCCCTTATTGCCTTGTATTGTGGCATAATTTTATTAATTTCTTTAATTTTCATATGTATTGCATTATAGATTTCTTCTTCTGTTTCGACTTTATATACATCTTTTACTCTTTCTTTGTCAATAACTACTTTTACATTTATTTTTATATCATCTTTATTTTCTGCGATTTGTTTACCAAATATAAAAGATTCATTTACACCTTCAATTCTATTTACTAAGTTTTCTATTTCTTCTGGAAAAATATTTTTACCATTTTTCAAAACAATTACACTCTTTTTTCTACCACAAATAAATATGTAACCTTCCTCATCAATTTTTGCTAAGTCTCCTGTACAAAACCATCCATCTTCAAATACTTTTTGCGTTGCTTCTTTATTATTATAATAACCTAACATTATACTAGGCCCTTTAACAAGTAATTCTCCTATACCTTCATTGTTTATATCTATTAACTTAGCTTCTACACTAGGCACTGATTTTCCAATTGAGCCTACTTTATGGTATCTGTTAGATCCTACAGCAACTACTGGCGAAGTTTCTGTTAATCCATATCCTTGTACTAAATTAAATCCTAATAATCTATATTCTTTTTCGACAGAATATTCAAGTGCTGCTGCACCACTAATAAATAGCTTTATATTTCCACCTAACATTTCTTGCACTTCTTTAAACTTTTCTTTTCTTTCTTCAATTGGCAAGTTTTTATATTTTTCTTCCGCTTCTAATACTTGTTCTAATTTTCCTTCTCTTTGTAGTGTAGCTTTTATCATTTTTAATATTTTTTCATAAATTGCTGGTACACAAGCCATAACAGAAACTTTGTACTCTTTTAAATTTTTTGAAATATGTCTTAATCCATCACAAAATACTGTTGTAGCTCCTCTATATAATGCAAATAAGAAACCTACTGTACATTCAAACACATGGTGAATTGGTAGTACAGATAAAAATACATCATCGGAATTTACATCTAAAACGGAGCTTATATCCATTAAATTAGAACATATATTTTTATGAGATAGTGCTACTACTTTTGGCTCTGATGTTGTGCCTGATGTAAATAACATTATACTCATTTCTTCAGGATTAATTTTGACATTTAAAAAGCTATCATTTCCTTGATTTATTAGTTCTTTTCCCTCTTTTATTAATTCTATTTGAGAGTAAACACCGCTTCTATGTTCTTTTAATTCCATAGAAATTAGATGTTTTAACTTGCCTATTCCATTATTTTTTAATCCTTCTAAAATTTCTATAAATTTATCTGGGCAAAATATTGCTTCTACTTCAGACTTTTCAATTAAATTTGCTAGTTCTGACTCTGTTAAAGACTTGTCTAGTGGAACTATTATACCAGTACCACATACAACAGATAAATAAGCAATTTCCCATTCGTAACAACTTTCTCCTATAACTGCAATTCTTTTTCCTTTTAGTCCCATATTTATTAAAGATGTTCCTAATGCATTTATCATTTCTCTTACTTGCTTGTGTGTAAATGTAATATATTTTTCATCTTTTTTTATCTTATATGCTTTTTTATCTCCATATAATTTTTCTGTTTTTTTAAGCATATCTTTTAAATCTGTTATTTGTAAAGGTTCATATATTCTTTTGTCTTCCATGCTTTTTCTCCTATCTTAAAATGTTTTTGTTTTATACATAAAATTTATATCATATTTTTATAAAAAAGTATAGTTTTTGACCACCTATTATATATAAATTTATTCCTTAAGTGTTACTAGTCAGCTATGATATACTTAAAATCCATTATAGTGATTAAATATATAAATTTGAAATGAAATTGTGGGGACCGTTCAAAAATTCTAACAAAAGTTTCTTAAACTTTTGTTAGAATTTTTAGAACGGGGATAATGAAAAATTTATATATTTAATCACTTATATCTCTATATTTATTAATTTATGGCTGACTAATAACCATTAAGTTAATCTACGGCTTAAAGTTAAATAATTTATTCTGTTCTTAATGCCTCTACTGGATCCTTTTTACTTGCCATTTTTGATGGTATTAATCCTGCTATTACAGTTAATGTCATACTAATAACAACTAAAATGATTCCTGCTATTGGTTCTACTGTTGCTTGAATGGTAACGCCTGAAAGTTCTTTAATTAAGTAATTAATCGGAATAGTTAATAATTGTGTAATTCCAATTCCTATTAAACCAGCTATTAATCCTACAATAAATGTTTCTGCATTAAATACCTTAGAGATGTCTTTTTTAGATGCGCCAATTGCACGAAGTATTCCTATTTCTTTTGTTCTTTCTAATACAGATATATATGTTATAATTCCTATCATGATTGAAGAAACAATAAGTGAAATGCTAACAAATCCTATTAATGCATAACTTACAGCATCAATAATATTTGTAATTGATTTCATCATAGTACCTACAATGTCAGAATAAGTAATCACATTTTCTTCTTTTCCCTCTTGTCTTTGATTTTCATTATATTCCTCAATTGATTTTGTAATACTTTCTTTTGAATCAAAAGATTTTGGATAAATAAGAATAGAAGATGGTTTTTCTAAATCAACTGAGCCTAATTTTTTTAAATTTTCATCATAATTTGCTTCTTGATTTTCTCTATATGTTTCCATCATATTAGCAATCTCTTCTGTTGACATATTACTTATAGCTAATTTCTCTTGTTGACTCAAATTATTAATATTAAATTCTGCTTTTTCTCCTTTTTCAGGAAATTTTAATCCAGTAAATACATTTATGTCTGGTTTATCTTTTTGTTCTTTTACAATGTCTGATTGATTTGTTTTATTAATTACATATTCTTTTAAATCTTTTAAATATCCAATTCCTCCTGACATGCTACTTGCTACACTATCTTCATTTAGTTTAATAATTCCTACTACTTTTATTGTTTCTGCATCTTTTATTTTTTCTTTCATATAATTATCATCATCTTTTTTGTTTATCCATAAATTATTTTCTTTTTCATAATAATCTGTATTTAGTAATAATTTAAAAGATAAATTTAGTAACTCTTCATATGTGTAGGTTGTTCCTTCTGTTTCTTGTATTTCTTCTCCATTTTGAATTTTTTCCATTTTTTCTGATAATTCTTTTTGGTCTTTTACTCCTAATGAATATAAGACATAATCATTTATTTCATTTTTATCATTTACAATTAAAACTATTTCGTTGTAATTTTTAGGCCAACTTCCTGCTACCACATCATATTGACTCTTTAATAGTTCTTCGTTGTCTAACATTTCTGTCCATACATCTGTATTCATAATACTAATACCGCTTGTTGAAATAGAGTTTTGCGACATGGTTGGCATTCCCATATTTTCCATAACAGTGCTTGGATTTACTTGTACAATTCCATTTTCAGTATCTTCTTTATATAGATTTAAATTTAAATTATATTGATATTGTATTGCATTTGCTTGCTGTTTAATTGGATTATTTTCTTCATTTAAATAGCTTTTTAATTGTGTTAAATTATTATTTTCTACTTTATTTGAAATTGTAGACAACATATCTGACATAATGTCTCTAGAATAAATTTTACCTTCTTCTATTGTTTTATCTTCTTTGTTTTCTTCCATCATAGATTCCATCATTGCAGTTGTATCAATAACTGCTTCTTCTATGCTAATTGGATAAGAAGATAGTGTATCTTCTTCTACTTTATTAATATAATTCTGTATTCCCGTTGATATTGCAAGAATTAAAGCAATACCAATAATTCCAATGCTTCCTGCAAAAGCTGTTAAGATAGTTCTACCTTTTTTTGTCATTAAGTTGTTTAAGCTTAATGACAAAGCTGTTCTAAACCCAATTGATGTTCTTCTTTTTTCTTTATTTGTATTTTCATTATCTATTTTTTCCGTTTTGTAAGGATTGGAATCATCTGTAATAACACCATCTAAAATTTTAATAATTCTAGTCGAATATTGCTCTGCTAACTCTGGATTATGTGTTACCATAATAACCAATTTATCTTTTGCTATCTTCTTTAAAATATCCATTACTTGTTTGCTTGTTTTTGTATCTAAAGCTCCTGTTGGTTCATCAGCTAAAATAATATCTGGATTGTTTACTAAAGCTCTTGCAATAGCAACTCTTTGCATTTGTCCTCCAGATAATTGATTTGGTTTTTTATGAATTTGTTCTTCTAATCCTACTTCTTTTAAAGCTTCTATTGCTCTATTTTTTCTTTCTTTTTTTCCAACTCCAGATAATGTTAAAGCTAATTCTACATTAGAAAGAATTGTTTGATGAGAAATTAAATTATAGCTCTGAAAAACAAATCCAACTGAATAATTACGATAAGCATCCCAATCTTTATCTTTAAATTTTTTTGTTGATTTTCCGTTAATTATAAGATTACCATCTGTGTATCTATCTAATCCACCAATAATATTTAATAATGTTGTTTTACCACATCCACTTTGTCCTAATATTGATACAAATTCATTTTCTCTAAATTCAATATCAATACCTTTTAGTGCCTTAACTGTAGTATTACCAGAAATATAATCTTTTGTAATATGTTCCAATTTTAACATAATATTTATCTCCTATTCTTTTATAATTTCATAACTTAAATCACTAAATTTATTTTTTTAATCATCTGCCCATATTAAAGCAAGTATATTATAGTTATATCACGAAAGTTGTATTTTGGCAATTTTAATTTTTATATAATATGCAAATTTTTAAATTTTATGTTATACTATAGTTGGTGATAAACTTGAAAATATTGTATAAAAACACAACAAAATATAATGAATCAATTTATTTAGAATTCTTACAATTTCATAAGAAAAAATTTGGACTAAAATATACTTTGTATACCGTTTTTGTTGCTGGTTTACTATTATTTTGTGTTGCCTTGCAAATAAAGCTACATAATATTACCTTAGCTAGTGTGTTTTTCATTTCTATTACTTGTTTTTTTCTTTGGAGATATTTACATCCTATTTCTGAAGTTAGCAAAGACTTTAAAAGTAACAAAATTCAGAATGAGGAAGAATTTACTTTTATTTTTTATGAAAAGTATTTTAAGATACGAAATAGGTTAAAATCAAATAAAGTAAAATATTATGAATTGTATAAAGTTTTTGAAACTTCTAAATTTTTTTATCTATATATTGATAAAACACATTCTTTTTTATTAGATAAAGAAAAATTTTCAATTGGATTTTCAGATGATTTTTCTAAGTTTATGCATAAAAAATGTTGGTATAAATTTAAAAAATAATGTTATTATTTTTTTATTGTTCTCATCTTTTACTTGTGATATAATAATTTTAAATTTTATAGTAATGGAGAAAAAAAATGAAAAACTTTTTAATAATACTTGTTATGAAAATATTTTATTTTATTTTAAAAATTTGTGGTAAAAACGGCGGTAATTTTTTAGGTAAAATTGCTTATGACTGGAATGAAAATATCTTTTCATATTTTAAAATAAACTGTCCTGTTATTGCTGTAACAGCTACAAACGGAAAAACAATGACAAATAATGCAATTAGCTATACTTTAAAAATGTCAGGTAAAAAAGTTATTAGTAACATAGAAGGAAATAATATGGAAACTGGTATTCTTTCTACAATTTTAAAGCATTGTACTTTAACTCGGAAAAGTAAAAGCTGATTTTCTTGTATTTGAAGTAGATGAGGGATATGTTCCTGTTATATTTAAGGATTTTAGGTTAGATACATTAGTTATTTTAGATTTCTTCCGCGATCAACTAGATCGAAATGGTGAAGTAGAATCATTAATTCTAAGAATTAACGATTTCCTAAAAACTTATACTGGTAACTTAGTATTAAATAATGATGACCCTAATGTAGCAAGACTTGGAAAATCCAATCCTGAAAATAAAAATATTTACTATTTTAGCGTTGAAAAATATGAATATGCAAGCAAAGATATAAAAGAAGCTGGAGAAGGTAAATTCTGTCCTTTTTGTAATAGTCGTATTGAATATGATTACTACCAATATTCTCATATTGGTAAATTCAAATGTCCTAATTGTGGTTATGGTGATAATGAAATATATAAATTAGCTACTGATGTTGACTTAAAAAATAGAACTTTTAAAGTTGATGATATTACTTACAAAATAAGATTTAACAGTATTTATAATATTTATAATTTTGTAGCTGTTATAACTTGTGTTAGTTTATATAATATTGAAACTAGCATAATACAAAAAGCTTTTGAAAAATTTGTACTAAATAATGGTAGATTGGAAGAAGTTGAAATAAAAGGAGTTCCTACTATTATAAATTTAGCAAAGAACCCAACAGGAGCTAATGTTAGTCTTAGAATTTTAAATGAAGATGATGATGAAAAAGAGCTATTGTTTGTTTTAAATGATAATATAGCAGATGGTTTTGATGTTTCTTGGATTTGGGACATTAACTTTAATACTTTAAACAATGTCTCTAGAATTATAACTTCTGGAACTCGTTGTTATGATATTGCAATCCGTATTAAAACCGCAGGTTTTGATCCAGATAAAATTGAACCTTATTTAAATTTAGATGAAGCGGTAAAAAAATTATATAAAACAAATACTAAAAAATATGTTATTGCAAACTATACATCTTTGCAACCTACAAGGCATGCATTAGGTCTTTAATAATAATAAAACATTTTACCATCATCCATTTTATCTAAAAAAGGAGAAGTTTATGAAAGAATTAAAAATATTATATTTATATCCAGATATATTAGAATTATATGGTGATTATGGAAATATTCAAGTGTTAAAATATCGATCAGAACAACGTGGAATTACAGCTACTGTTGCTCCATATTCGATTGGTGATAATCCCCCTAACTTTAATGATTATGATTTAGTTTTTGCAGGTGGTGGTGCTGATCAAGAGCAAGGTATTTTAGCAGAGGATTTATTAAAATATAAAGATAATATAAAAGAAGCTGTAAAAAATGGTGTTTTCTTTTTATTAATATGTGGATCTTATCAGTTGTTTGGTAAATACTATAAAGGTGTTGAAGGTAATATAATACCTGGATTAGAAGTTTTTGATTACTATACTGAAGCTTTAGAAGATAGAAAAAAAAGGTGCATTGGAAACATTGTTATTAATGCTAATTTAAATGGAAAAGAAACAAAAATTATAGGTTTCGAAAATCATGGTGGACAAACTTTTAATATTGATACTCCTTTTGGAGATGTACTTTTTGGAAATGGAAATAAATTTGGAGACAAAAAAGAGGGATTTTTCTTAACAAATGTAATTGCAACTTATTTACATGGTCCTCTTCTTTCTAAAAATCCTGAACTTGCAGATTATATCATAAAATATTGCCTTGATAGAAAATATAATGAAAATATAACTTTAGATCCATTAAATGATAAATTTGAAAATAAAGTACGAGAACAATTACTTAATCGATTTTTATATAATTCTTTTAAAAAACAAGAGCAGTAAAAAATAGAGTAAGAAATTTATAAATTTCTTACTCTATTTTTTTATAAGTGCATTACTCTTTGTTTTATTTCTTTCGTTTTTCCAACATTCCAGAAGTTTTCACCTAAATATCCGCATGTTCTTCTAACAACTGTCATTTTACTATGGTCTTTATTTCCACAATTTGGACATTCCCATTCATTATCTTTATTAATTAAAATTTCCCCATCAAATCCGCACTCATGGCAATAATCTGACTTTGTATTAAATTCTGCATATTGAATATTATCATAAATAAATTTAACAACAGCTTCTAATGCATCTATATTTTTATTCATATTTGGTATTTCTATGTATGAAATACATCCTCCTGTTGATATATTTTGAAATTCGCTTTCAAACTTTAATTTTTCAAAAGCATCTATTTTCTCTCTTACATCAACATGGTAAGAATTAGTATAATACCCTTTATCTGTAATATCTTTTATAGTTCCAAATTTTTCTTTGTCAATTCTTGCAAATCTATAACATAAACTTTCTGCTGGAGTTCCATATAAAGCAAAACCAATGTTAGTTTCTTTTTTCCATCTTTGAACTGCTTCTTTTAAGTGTTTCATAACTTTAAGCGCAAATTCATGCCCTTTTGGTTCTGTTTGAGATACACCTGTCATTAGCTTAGTTACCTCATAAATTCCAATATATCCAAGTGATATTGTAGAATATCCACCATATAATAATTTGTCTATTTTTTCACCTTTTTTTAGTCTTGCCAAAGCTCCATATTGCCAATGAATTGGGCTAATGTCTGAATGAGTTCCAAGTAATGCATAATGTCTACACATTAATGCTTCTTTACAAAGCTCTAATCTTTCATCTAACAACTTCCAGAATTTTTCTTCATTACCATCTGCAATAATTCCTACTTGTGGTAAATTAATGCTTACAACACCTTGATTAAATCTTCCTTCAAATTTATAATTTCCATTTTCATCTTTCCATGGAGATAAGAAACTTCTACATCCCATTGGGCTAAATACATTACCTTCATAATTTTCTCTCATCTTTTTAGCTGAAATATAATCTGGGTACATCCTCTTTGCAGAACATTTAACAGCAAGTTTTGTTAAATAATCATATTCTCCGCCTTTTAAACTATTAAATTCATCTAATACATATACTAGTTTTGGAAATGCAGGTGTGACATAAACTCCAGCTTCATTTTTAATACCTTGATATCTTTGTCTTAAAACTTCTTCAATAATCATTGCATTTTCTTTAATATATGGGTCATCTTTTTCTAAATGTAAAAATAGTGTTACAAATGGAGATTGACCATTTGTTGTCATTAATGTATTTATTTGATATTGAATAGTTTGAACGCCAGCTTTTAATTCTGCTTTTAATCTGCTTTGAACTATATCTTCTATTGTGTCTTTATTAATTTTATCTCTATATTTTTCTTCTAATTCTTTTTTAAATTTATCATAGCTCTTTTTTAAATATTTTCCTAAGTGAATCATATCGACTGATTGCCCACCATATTGGTTACTTGCAACTGCTGCAATAATTTGTGTTGTAACAGTACATGCAACTTGGAAACTTTTTGGAGATTCTATCATCTTGCCGTTCATAACAGTTCCATTATCTAACATATTTCCAATATCAATTAGACAACAATTAAAAATCGGTTGTATAAAATAATCAGCATCATGGAAATGTAAAATTCCTTCTTCATGAGCTTTTGAAATTTTTTCAGGTAATAACATCCTTTTTGTTAAATCTCTTGAAACTTCTCCTGCTATATAATCCCTTTGTGTAGATGCAAGCATAGTATTTTTATTTGAGTTTTCTTCTGCTAATTCTTTATTTTCATTTCTTATTAAACCTAATATAGATTCATCTGTTGTATTTTGTTTTCTAACCAATGCTCTTGTATAACGATAAACTATATATTTCTTTGCTAATTCATATTTTTGAACTTCCATTAATTTTTCTTCTATAATATCTTGAATATCCTCTACTAAAATTCTTTTTTTACCTAACTCTTCTATATAATTCATAATTTCTTTAATTTCTTCTTTTGTTGCTCTCTCTCTTGGCTTGACTTCACAATTAGCTTTTTCAATTGCTATTCTTATTTTCTCCCTATCATAGTCTACAGCTCTTCCATCTCTTTTGATAACTTTCATTTTACATTTCCTCCCTAAAATTTATTATGGCTTTATTATATACTAAGGACTTTCTTTTTCTGTTGCAAATGCAACAAATTTAATAGATGTTTTTTTTATTCAGCTCCATTGTAGGATTATATCGTTTATTACAAATTCGTTACATTTTTGTTACATATTTATTTCTAAATATACATTTGTTTACAATGTATTATCTACTAATTTACAAATTATAATATTTAACTTAATGTTCATATATCAACCTTTTTTTGTAGTAGATTATAATAGTAATAAAATGCAAATTTAAAGTTGCATTTTGTTGCAATTGCAACTTTTTTGTTGTATAATATTTTTATCTCATTAAAGAGGGGATATAAAATATGGATTTATATTTTAATATAGAAGATTTTATTTATAGATTTCAGCACAATTGTAATAAAGTTCAGCAAAAAACTTTTTATAAAAATGAAGTTATTACTTCTTATATACAAAAAAGAAATCAATTTTGTATCTTAGTAAACGGTAATGCTGACTTAGTTAGATATGATTTAAATGGTAATAGAACAATTGTTGAACACTTTTCAAAAAATGATATATTTGGAGAAGTATTTTATCTTGTTACAACTAATAATGAACTTTTAGTAGAAGCTCGTGAAAAATGCGATGTTTTAATATACTTATATGATGATATTCATACAAAATGTAAATCTAATTGTAAATTTCATCAAACATTATCTGAATATCTACCTGAATTAATTTTAAATAAAATGATGGATTTAAATATGCGAATTGAGTTATTAACCAAAAGATCAATTCGTGATAAATTAGTAGGATATTTTTCTCTTCTTTCTAATAGGGCCTTAAATAAAAGCTTTTTCCTACCTTTTTCTTTAACTGATCTTGCAGACTATTTAAGTATAGATAGAAGTGCTATGATGAGGGAAATAAAGTTATTAAAAGAAGATGGATTTATAAAAAAAGAAGGAAATAAAATTACATTGCTATATAAATAAAAAGTTATTAGATAGTGATTTGATATTTGATCATTTATATAATGGTCCGTTAATAGTATACTTAAATATATGTCAAATATACTATTAACGGGTATATAATAGCAAGACCATTATATAAAATCAATATTACAAAATTATTTTTATAGATTTATTCTTTGTTTTTTATATTAATTTTGGTTTTAATTCTAAATAAATCGGTTTTTCATCTTTAATTCTAGTACTTAGTCCATGACCTGGATATACTATTGTTTCATCTGGTAATGTCATTAACTTTTTAGTAATTGAATTCATTATATCTTCTAAACTAGATGTTGGTAAATCTGTCCTCCCCCATGTTCCTCTAAACAATGTATCTCCTGAAAATAGGCAGTTTTCTTTTTTACAATATAAACAACTTCCTCCTTTTGTGTGTCCTGGTGTATGAATTACCTTAAACTCTAAATCTCCTAAATGAATTAGATCATTGTCATCTATTCTAGAATCTGCCTCTAATTCTATTTCTTCTCTTATATATGGAGTTAAATTTATACTAGCATTATTTAGTCCTTCTGCATCTTCTCTATGTATCAAAATTTTTCCACCACATCTCTTTTTTAATTCTAATACCCCAAAAATATGGTCCCCATGACAATGTGTTAAATATATATATTTTAGATGTCCACCTAATATATTTATGATTTTCTCTATATTTTCTACATCTCCTGCTGGATCAATTACCATAAGTTCCTTTGATTCTTTATCAAATATAATATAACAGTTAGTAGGATCTCCTATCCATGTATCTATCTTTAGTTCTTTTAGTATCATTTTTATCCCTTTCTTTTTTTTAATATCTTATTTTATATGATAAATAAGAAGGTGCTTGTTTTACATTATTTTTTTCTTCTAACTTCATATACACTGTCTACTTTTCTTATTGCTTTAATCGATTTATTTAATTCTTCTAAATTTTCTACTTCCAAAATGATATTAATTATAGCTAATTTTTCTTTTGTTGTTTTTGTATTTACCCCTAATATTTTTGCTTTAGTCGTTCCAATCTCTCTTAATATATCTACTAATAATCCTGATCTATCATTTGAATTTATTTCTATTTCTGCTTGATAAAATACTTTATTTTCATTGTACCATTCTACATCTATCATTCTATTTTCTTCTGATATCAGGTCATTCATGTTTGTACAGTCTTTTCTATGAACAGATACTCCTCTTCCTTTTGTAATATATCCTATAATTTCATCTCCTGGAAGTGGATTACAACATTTTGAAAGTTTAACCAAGCAATTATCAATTCCCTTTACAATAATTCCTGAATTAGATGATTTTGGTTTATGTGCTTTTTGTGTTGTCAACTCTAATATTTTTTCTTCTATATCTGCCTCTTCATGTTCTTTTCTATATTCTTGTAACATCCTAGATATTATTTTAGCAGGAGAATTTGTTCCAAAGCCAACTGCTGAATACATTTCATCTATATTTTTATATTTGTATTTTTCTAACATTGGCTCAATATATTCTATTTTAAATATATCTGAATATAAAACACCAATTCTTTTTAGTTCCTTTTCAATTAGCTCTTTTCCTTTTTCAATATTTTCTGTTCTTTGCGCTTTTTTAAACCAATTTCTTATTTTGTTTTTTGCACTTGTACTTTTTACGAATTTAAGCCAATCTCTGCTTGGACCTTTTGAATTATCAGATGTTATAATTTCTATAATATCTCCGCTTTTTAATGTTGTAATAATTGGCATCATTTTACTATTAATTTTACAACCTGTCATATGATGTCCAATTTCTTCATGTATACTATAAGCAAAATCAATTGGAGTTGCTCCTCTAGGAAGTACTTTTATTGCTCCTTTGGGCGTAAATACATATACTTCATCTTCAAACAATTCAGTTTTTAATGTATCTAAAAATTCTTGCGGATCTTGCATCTCTTTTTGCCATTCTAATGTTTCTCTAAGCCATGAAAGTTTATCATCTTCAACTTTTACCGATTGTTTTTTTCCAAAATAACTGGCCTCTTTATATGCCCAATGTGCGGCTATACCATATTCGGCAATTCTGTGCATCTCCCATGTACGAATTTGTACCTCAAATGGTGTTCCTTTTTCTCCTAAAAGCGTTGTATGAATTGATTGATACATATTAGGTTTTGGCACAGCTATATAATCTTTAAACCTTCCTGGCATTGGACTATATAATTCGTGAACTACCCCTAAAGCTGCATAACAGTCTTTTACAGAATTTACTAAAATTCTAAGTGCAAATAAATCATATATTTGATCTAAAGTTTTATTATCTCTTTTCATTTTTCTATAAATACTGTATAAGTGTTTAGCTCTTCCTGTTACTTCTGCATCAATTCTTTGCTTTTTTAACGTTATTTTAATATCATTCATTATTTTTTCAATAAATTTTAATCTTTCTTCTCTTTTTTTATTTATACCTTCTACTAATTCATGATATTCATCTGGATATAAATATTTAAATGCTAAATCCTCTAATTCCCACTTAAGAGAATATAAACCTAATCTATTAGCTAGTGGAGCATATAAATCCATCGTTTCTTTTGCATTTGCTATTTGTCTATCTCTTTTTAGATACTTTAATGTTCTCAAGTTATGAAGTCTATCTGCTAATTTTATAATAATTACCCTAATGTCTTTTCCCATTGCTAGAAACATTTTTCTGTAATCTTCTGCCTGTTGCTCTTCAACAGAATTGAATGCAATATTACTAAGCTTTGTAACACCTGCAACCATTTCAGAAACTTCTTGTCCAAATTCTTTTTCTATATTTTCTCTAGTTGCATCTGTATCCTCAACAACATCATGTAAAAGTGCCGCACATATTGTATTATCATCTAACCCGATATCTGCTAAGATATATGCGACATTAAGAGGATGAATAATATAAGGTTCTCCTGACTTTCTACATTGATCTCCATGATGTAAAATAGCATATTCATATGCTCTTAATATCAATCTACTATCTACTCTTCTTGAATGTTGCTTTCTTTTTGCTATTACTTCTTGAATTGTTATTTCTTCAGTTGATTGCATATTATCACTTTCCTTTCTCGCTTTATGAGATCTTTTTATTTTTACTATTTCTGCATAAAATTAATAATAAATTTTAATTTTATATAGATTTCATTATATCTTTTATATTAATTTGTAAATTATCTACTCCATTAAAAGTATTAATTTCTAATACTCCTGCTACATCAACTTTATCATCAATTTTATATTCTTCTGATAAATATCCTAAATTAAAACCAATAGCATTAATCATATAATTATTATCTTTTAAAGTTAATTTTAAATGTTTTCCTTCTGATAATGATCTAATAGAATCTATTTTTAAGTTTTTTAAAGCAAAAATTGGCATTTTATTTGCTTCACCAAATGGTTCTAATTGTTTTAGACTTTCAACTATTTCTTTATTTATATCACTTAAATTGATTTTTGCATCAATATTAATAATTGGTATTATTTCATTAACTTTATTTTTTATTGCTATTTTTTCAAATTTTTGTCTAAATTCTTCTAATTTGTCTTTTTTTATTGTTACTCCAACTGCCATACTATGTCCACCAAATTTTTCAACTGTATCTGAACATTCCATTAAAGCCTCATGTAAATCAAATCCAGGTATGCTTCTACCTGAGCCTTTACCAATATCATCTTTTTCAAAGCTTAATAATATGCTTGGTTTAAAATACATATCTGTAATTTTAGAAGAAACAATTCCAATTACTCCATGATGCCAATTTTCTCCTACAACTATAAGAGCTTGTTTTTCATTTAGTTTTTCTTCTTCTATAGTTTTTACTACGCTTTCAAAAATTGTTTTTTCTGTTTCTTGTCTTTCTAAATTGTGTTTATTCATCTTTTTAGTTAATTCATTCACTTTATTTATATCAGATGATAAAAATAACTCTAATGCTTCTTGTGCTTTTCCCATTCTTCCACATGCATTTATTCTAGGTGCTACACCAAAAGATATGGTATTAGAATCTATTTGTGTATAACCAGATGAATTAATAATTGATTTTAATCCTATATTATTAGTTTGTTTTACAAGCATTAATCCTAATTTTGCTATTACTCTATTTTCATCTATTAATGGTACTATGTCTGATATAGTTCCAACACAAACAATATCTAAATACTTTAAATATGCCTCTTCTTTTAACCCCAATTTTATCCCTAACGCCTGTATTAATTTAAATACTACTCCTACTCCTGCTAATTCTCTAAAAGGATATTGGCTATCCTTTCTTTTATTATCAATAACGGCTATTGCTTTTGGTAAATCATTCCCTGCTTCGTGATGATCTGTTACTATAGTTTCAATTCCAAGTGAGCTTGCATAATTTATTTCATCTATAGCTGATATTCCGCAATCAACTGTAATCATCAAATTGCATCCATGTTGTGAAATTTTATTTATTGCTTCTTTATTTAATCCATATCCTTCATCTAATCTATTTGGTATATAATCATCTGCTTCTAGCCCTATGTCTTTTAAAAAACTTTTTAAAACTGTTATACTAGTTATTCCATCTACATCATAATCTCCATATATTGTAACTTTTTCTTTATTTTTTATAGCATCTATAATTCTTTTTACTGCGATTTCCATATCAGTAATTAAAAATGGATTATAAAAGTTATTTCTTGTTGGATGTAAAAATACTTTTATTTCTTCTTCTTTTATAATGTTCCTGTTTACTAATATAGTAGCTAATAAATCATTTAAATTATATTTATTTTTTATTTTTTCAACTTTATCTGCATCTGTTTCATATATATGCCACTTTTTATTCATTTTTTTCTCCTATATTAAATTTTTTATTATTGTATAACATTTTACCTCTTTTTTAAAGGTTTTGTCAAAAATTTATTAATATTTAATAAAAAAAAACTATTTGAATTTTTTTCAAATAATTTTTTTTATTACATTATGCACCAATTATTGAAAATCCATTATCTACATGAATAATCTCTCCAGTTATAGCACTAGACAAATCACTAAACAAAAATGCAGTTGCATCACCCACTTGCTCAGTTGTAACATTTTTATGTAATGGTGCTTTTTCTTCTACTATATCTAAGATAGAGCCGAAATCTTTAATTCCTTTTGCTGATAATGTTTTAATAGGACCTGCTGATATACCATTTATTCTATAACCATCTTTTCCTATATCTTTTGCTAAATATTTTATACTAGTTTCTAATGCTGCTTTAGCAACACCCATAACATTATATCCTTCTACTACTTTCTCTGAGCCATAGTATGTATATGCAACAATACTTGCTCCTTCGTTTAACATATCTTTATCCTTAGCCATTCTTACAATAGCTAATAACGAATAACTGCTAATATCTTGGGCATGACTATAACCATCTCTCGAAGTTAAAATAAAGTCATTTCTTAAATCATCCGAATATGCATGTGCAATTGCATGTAATATACCATCTATTTTTCCATAATCTTTTTTTATTTGTTCTAGACATTTATCAATATTTTCATCTACTGCTACATCCCCTAATACATATACGCTAGATCCAGGTAATTCCTCTAATAATGATTTTACCTTTTCCAAATTTTCTTCTGCACATGTACATATAACTTTCGCACCTTGTTCATAAGCAGATTTAGCAGCTCCCCATGCTATACTCCATTTATTTCTTACTCCCATAATTATTACTTTTTTATCTTTTAAAATCATTTTTTTCCTCCTATTTTTTATTTATATATTTTAATTATTTACATATTTCTAAATTTATTATATCTTTGTTCTAATAATTCCTCTTCTGACAACTTTTTTAGTTTTTTTATTGTATTTATTAGACATTTTTTTATATTTTGTGTAACATCTTCAAAATTGTTTTTTATCCCATCTTCTGGTTCTTCAATTATTTTATCAATTATTCCTAATTTTTTTAAATCATTTGCAGTAATTTTCATATTTTCTGCTGCATCTTTGGCTTTAGTTGCATCTTTATATAAAATACTTGCAAATCCTTCCGGTGACAAAATCGAATAAATTGCATTTTCTAACATAATAATGCTATCTCCAACTCCAATAGCTAGTGCTCCTCCGCTTGAGCCTTCTCCAATTATAATACAAATAATTGGTACTTTTAAGCTAGACATTTCCATAATATTTTTTGCAATTGCCTCTCCTTGTCCTCTTTCTTCTGCTCCTATGCCTGGATAAGCTCCTGGTGTATCAATAAATGTTATAATTGGTCTTTTAAATTTTTCTGCTTGTTTCATTAATCTTAATGCTTTTCTATAACCTTCTGGTTGTGGCATTCCAAAATTTCTTTCCATATTTTCTTTAACATTTTTCCCCTTTTGTTCTCCAATAACTGTAACAGCAATCTTGTTTAATTTTGCAATTCCACCAATAATTGCTTTATCATCTCCAAAATATCTATCTCCGTGTAATTCTATAAAATCTTCAAATATTGCATTTATATAATCTAATGCTTTTGGTCTTTGCAATTCTCTTGCTATAGATACTCTTTGCCATGCAGTTTTATCTGACATTTCTTCCTCCTTTACAAAAATGTAATCTTTTATTATTTTCATAGTTATTTGTGTAATCTTATTAATTTTGCAATTGTTTCTTTCATATCTTTTCTCTGCACAATTTTATCAATAAATCCATGTTCTAATAAAAACTCCGAACTTTGAAATTCTTTAGGTAATTTTTGTTTAATTGTTTGTTCAATTACTCTAGGTCCTGCAAATCCAATTAAGGCTCTTGGTTCTGCTAAAATAATATCTCCGAGACTTGCAAAACTTGCTGTTACTCCGCCTGTTGTTGGATCCGTTAAAACTGAAATAAATAAATTACCTGCCTTATGTAGTTTTGAAATTGCTGATGAAGTTTTTGCCATTTGCATTAAAGAAACTATCCCCTCTTGCATTCTTGCACCACCAGATACACAAAAAATTACGAGTGGTAATTTTTTTTCTATAGCAGTTTCAATTGCTAATGTAATTCTTTCTCCTACTGCTGATCCCATACTTCCCATTAAGAAATTTCCATCCATAACACATAAAATTGATTTTTCTCCTTTAATTTTACAACTTCCACATTTTACAGCTTCTTCTATTTTTGTTTTTTCTTTTAATACTTCTACTTTCTTTAAGTATCCATTAAAATTTAAAGGATTTTTTGTTGTGATTTCACTTCCAATTTCTTTAAATGTATTTTCATCTGCAATTTGTCTAATTCTTCTTCTTGCAGATAATCTGAAATGTTTTCCACAATTTGGACAAACACTTAAATTATTGTGTAATTCTTCTTTATAAATTATTTCTTTGCAATCATCACATTTTACCCATTTTCCTATCATTTTGTCTGATGCTTCTTTATTTTTTATTCTTCCGCTCTTCTACTGCATTTATCTTTTTAACTTTATCAATAATCAAGAAATTTCCTCCTTTTTGCATTTTTTTTATTATATATTTTATTTTTTTATTTTTCAATAGAATAAGTGGTCAAAATTTTTAATAAATTTGTCTTTTTTACTTTACTTTCTTTTACTTTTAGTATAATATATAATGGAAATATAAGAGATTACATAGGAGGACAAAATGGCAAGAATAACAAAAGAAACAAAAAATATTAAAAAAGATACAAAAAACAAGAATGATGAAAAAGCAGTAAAAAAGGTTACTGCAATTAAGAAAACAAGTACCGCAAAAAAAACTGCTACAACAAAAAATACTGCTAAAAAGGCAGGTAATATAAAAAAAGCTACTGCTAAGAAAAAAAGTACTCCTAAAAAAGTTTCTGCCTCTAATAAAACAGATGCTGCTAAAGGATCTACTACTTCTAAAAAAACAATTACTAAAAAATCAAATGGTACCAAAAAAGCTGTAGCCAAAAAAACATCTAAAAAAGAACAAAAAGTAGAAGTTGTGGAATATTATGATCTACCTTATAGGTATAATCAAACAGTAGTTAAAGTTCTAGCTCAAACACCATCTAATTTATTTGTTTATTGGGATATATCAGATGAAGATAGAAAAAATTTAGAAAATAAATATGGAAAAAACTTTTTTGAGACAACAAAACCTGTTCTAAATGTTTATAATGATACTTTAAATTACAGTTTTCAAGTAGAAATTAATGATTTTGCTAATAGTTGGTATTTACATGTTTCTGATAGTAATTGTTATTACAGAATTGAGCTTGGTAGATTACCTATTATAAAAACAGAAAAAATAATAGAAAATTATTTTCCTATTGCTATATCAAATGATATAGCATCTCCAAATGATAAGATTCTTTTTGATCCCAATCAAAAAATGATATATTTTAGAAATGTAAAAACAGGCTTACAAATAGAAAAATCCATATATACTATGTCATTTCTTACAAATATGGGAAAAATTTATAATATATATGACTTATACAAAAATCTTTATAAAACCGAAAATATAGAAGAAATTTATGATTTATCTAACCCTTCTTCTTAAAATCTAGATGAGACACAAGGGATGGTCACAAAATGTCTCATTATTTTTAAAAAATTATTTCGACAAATTTCAACAATTTAATGAGACATTTTGTGACCATTCCTTGTGTCTCAAAACAAAGGAGAACTATAATGCACGATAAAAAAGGATATGTAAGCTTTGTGCTTCACGCTCATCTTCCTTTTATACATCATCCAGAGAGTGATGATTATCTAGAGGAATCATGGCTGTTTGAAGCCATTTCAGAAACCTATATTCCATTGATTACTAATTTTCAAAATTTGGTAGATGAAAATGTTGATTTTAGAATTACAATGTCTATTACACCCCCTCTACTTTCTATGTTAGACAATAAATTATTACAAAAAAAATATATTAAATATTTAAACAGGTTGATTGAATTATCTGAAAAAGAAATAAAAAGAACTGCTGGTGATGAAAGACTAAATAAACTTTCTCATTATTATTTTAATCGCTATTCTAATGATTTGCATCTATTTAAAGATGTTTATAATTGCAATCTAATTAATGCATTTAAACATTTTCAAGATATTGGTGTATTAGAAATTATTACTTGTGGTGCTACTCATGGATATTTTCCTATTTTATACGTAAACGAAACTATGGTAAAGGCTCAAATTGCAGTTGGTGTACAAACCTATGAAAAGTATTTTGGAAAAAAGCCTCGTGGTATTTGGCTTCCTGAGTGTGGATACATCCCTGAAGCAGATAAGTATTTAAAAGAATATGGTATTGAATATATTATTACAGAAACACATGGTATTCTTTATGCTAATCCCACTCCTGTTTATGGTACATTTGCTCCCATTGTTTCTCCGGAAGGAGTTATTGCATTTGGTAGAGATATTGAATCTTCAAGACAAGTATGGAGTTCAATTAATGGATATCCTGGAGATTTTAATTATCGTGAATTTTATCGTGATATAGGTTATGAAGCTGATTATGAATATATAAAACCATATATTGCACATAATGGAGTTCGAGTTCATACAGGAATTAAATATTATAGAATTACAGGAAAAACTGATTTTAAAGACTATTATAATATACAATGGGCAAAAGATTCTGCAGAAATGCAAGCTGGTCATTTTTTAGATTCAAGAACTGAACAAATAGATAATATATCTAAGTATATGGACACTCCTCCAATTATCTTATGTCCTTATGATGCAGAACTTTATGGGCATTGGTGGTATGAAGGTCCATATTGGTTATATGTTCTATTTAAAAAAATTTACTATGATGATTGTAATTTTGAACTAATAACTCCATCTGAATATATTGATAAATATCCTAATATGCAAATTTCATCTCCTTGTCGTTCAAGTTGGGGTGCAAATGGTTATAGTGAAGTATGGTTAAATATGAGTAATGACTATGTACATAGACATTTACATGTTGCAGGTGACAGAATGTGTGAGTTAGCCAATTTATTCCCTAATGAAAAAGGATTAAGAAAAGAGGCTTTAAATCAATGTGCTAGAGAGCTTTTACTAGCCCAAAGTAGTGACTGGCTATTTATTATTACTAATGGAACAATGGTTGATTATGCTAAAAAAAGAATTAAAGATCATATAGGAAGATTTACTAAATTATATTATCAAATTAAAAAAAATAAAATTGATGAAAATTTCTTAAAAGATATTAGTAAAAAAGATTGTATCTTTCCTAATATTGATTATAATATATATAAATAAGTAACCAATTATGAAAAAACTCTGTACTATACAGAGCTTTTTCTTTTTTATTATTATATTTTTTATTAGTATATTTTTAATTTTTTATACAAGTTCCCATTTTTCATAAAGTGCATATTATAATGTATAAGTTTTCAATATTTAGTAGATAATATTTTTATTAGAGAGGTGTTTTTTTAATGAAGTCACTGTGTATTAAAACAAATAATTCTGATTTACTTAAATATCTACTAAATGAATTAAAACATTTAGAATTAGAAAACATTTACTTTTCTAACAATAAATTTAAAAATTATCAAAATATAATAATTCATTATTTAGGTACTGATAATTCTTTGTTTACAAAAAAAATAAGCTCTATCTTATCACTTTTAGTAATAGATGAATTAGAAGAAAATTTTATAAATACTATTATTCTACAAAATTATTTTTATTTTGATTCTATAGAGAGAAATCAGATTTTAAATTTCTGTTTTGATATAAATGCTAAAGATTTCTCTATTATTTTTGATAAAAAATTTCAATCACTTTTTAATAGTTTTTATGAGTATATTTCTTCTAATAAATCATTAGTATTAAAAGGATTTACTAATTTTAGAATTAAACCTTACTTTGAAATTTTAGATGATATAATAAATGAAGCTGTAAATCAATTTATTGTTGAAAAGGAATATACAGAATTTATTTCTTTATTAAAACTTTATGTAAGTTCACAAAATTCTAACTGTGAAACTATTCATATTGTATATTCTACTTCTGAATCTATTTTATTGGATGAAAATAAGGAAATTATTAGTATTTCAAATGACTGCTTTAGAGCAAAATATTTAAGTGATATAACATTTTCTTCTAATGATTATACTTTAAATGCATTATTAACATTAATTCCTAAAAAAATATATATACACCTAATTGACTCTAAAATAGATGAATTTATTAATACTATACAATCTGTGTTTGAAAATAGAACTTATATTTGTAAAGATTGTAATATTTGTAAACTTTATAAAAATTCTTTAAAAACCAAAAGCCCCAATACTATTTAATTAATATTTGTATCATTGGGGCTTTTTTTATATAATATCATAGTTGTACTTTCATATTATATAAAATATCATTATTGTACACCTTCGTTCTTTTAAAGACTTGCATTAATTCCTTGTGCTACAATATCTTTCATATTTTCTATTAAATCATCTATTTCTTTTGGTGTAACAATTAGGTTATAATCTTGTGGTATTAAGGCTTCTTTTATTTCTTCATAGTTATCTTCTTCTTTTAATTTGTTTAAATAATCATTTGATTTAGCTTCATTTTGTAGTTTTTGAATTAATAGATCTAAACTATCATTTACAAGTACTGCAGTTTCTACTACTGTTGGAATACCAATTGCTATAACAGGAATACCTAATGTATTTTTACTAATTTCACTTCTTGTATTTCCGACCCCTGCACCTGGCACAATTCCAGTATCTGATATTTGTACTGTACTACTAATCCTTTCAATACTTCTAGATGCTAAAGCATCTATTACAATAACTAATTTTGGATTTATATTATCTACAATTCCTTTAAGAATTTCTACAGTTTCAATTCCTGTTGTTCCTAGTACACCTGGAGATATTGCACTTACCATTCTTGTACCTTCTTCTACATATTGAGGTAAATATTTTATAACATGTCTTGTTACTTCTATCTCATTTATTACTTTTGGTCCTAAACTATCTGGTGTAACATAAATGTTACCAAGTCCAACTACTAATACCTCTGCTTGACTATCAATATGAGTATCTATAACTTTTTTTAATTCAGCTGACAGTGTCTGCGCAGCTTTTGTTATTTCCTCTTCTTGTGCTATTTTAAGTTTTTTAATATCAATTGTAATATAATTTCCAACTGGTTTTCCAATGGCTTTTTCTCCATTTTCATTAGTTATTTTTACTCTTTCTACTTTTATATTATCATTAATATCTTCTTTTGTACTTTCAATCCCATCAATTTCATTACTTAAATTATTAGCTTTTTGATAAATATCTCTTCTTTCAGATGCTAAGTCTGTTCTAAAATTATACATATCGTTCCCTCCTTTATAAATATTGTTTGAAAAAAAATATAGTTTTATACAAAAAAATGAATATACATTTTTGTATATCCATTTTTTCTAGTCATCAATTGCAAATTATAATTTGTCTAAATCATATATGTTATGATAAATATTTTTTTAGGAATTTTCCTGTATAACTTCTCTCATTTTTACAAATTTGTTCCGGAGTACCTATTGCAACAACTTCACCACCATTATCTCCTCCTTCAGGTCCTAAGTCAATAATATGATCAGCTGTTTTAATTAAATCTAAGTTGTGTTCAATTACAATTATTGTGTTTCCTGTATCTACTAATCTTTGAAGAATATCAACTAATCTATGTACATCTGCAATATGTAAACCTGTTGTGGGCTCATCTAAAATGTATAAGGTTTTTCCTGTTGCTTTTTTAGATAATTCTGTAGCAAGTTTTACCCTTTGGGCTTCCCCTCCTGATAATGTTGTAGATGGTTGTCCGTAATTTAATATAGCCGAAGTCCAACATCATATAAAGTTTGTATTTTTTGTTTAATCTTTGGTATTTTTTCAAAAAATTGTAATGAATCTTCTACAGTCATATCTAGTACATCTGCAATATTTTTTCCTTTATATTTTACTTCTAAAGTTTCTCTATTATATCGTTTTCCTTTACATACTTCACAAGGTACATATATATCTGGTAAAAAATGCATTTCAATTTTATGAACACCATCTCCATTACAACTTTCGCATCTTCCTCCTGCTACATTAAAACTAAATCTACCTTTTTGATATCCTCTCATTTTTGCTTCTTCTGTTTGTGCAAAGATATCTCTAATTAAATCAAATACTCCAGTATATGTTGCAGGATTAGAACGTGGTGTTCTACCAATTGGAGATTGATCTATATTAATAATTTTATCAATATATTGCAATCCTTTTACACCTTTACATTTGCCTGGTTTTTCATTTGAACCATTTAATTCTTTTGCAATTGTTTTGTATAATACTTCATTTACTAAAGTTGATTTTCCGAGATCCAGATACTCCTGTTACACAATTAAATACTCCTAAAGGAAATTTTACACTAATATTTTTTAAATTGTTTTCTGTAGCATCTTGTACTTCTATTACTTTATTTTTTTGTGATTTTCTTCTTGCTTTTGGAATTTCTATCTTTTTCTTTCCACTTAAGTATTGTCCTGTAATAGATTGTTGTACTAATTTTATCTCCTCTGCAGTTCCGTTGTGCCATAACTTGTCCACCATGTACTCCGGCTCCTGGTCCAATATCAATAATTTGATCTGCTGCATACATTGTATCTTCATCATGTTCTACAACAAGGAGAGTATTTCCTAAATCTCTTAATTTTTTTAATGTTGCTAACAATTTATCATTATCTCTTTGATGAAGTCCTATACTTGGTTCATCAAGGATATATAACACTCCCGTTAATCCAGAACCAATTTGAGTAGCTAACCTAATTCTTTGAGCCTCTCCACCTGATAAAGTTCCTGCACTTCTTGATAATGTTAAGTATTCTAATCCAACATCAATTAAAAATTGTAACCTTTGGTCTATTTCTTTTAAAATTAATTCTGAAATCATAGTTTGGGTCTTATTTAATTGTAAATTTTTTAAGAAATTTTTAATATTTTTTATAGACATTTGTGTTAATTCATTAATGTTTTTATTCCCTACTTTTATTGATAAAATTTCAGGTTTTAGTCTTGCACCATTACATGCATGGCAATTAGAATTTGTCATATACATCTCGTAAAAATCACGCATTCCTTGTGATTTTGTCTCATTATGTCGCCTATCCAATGTCGGTAAAACTCCTTCAAATGGTGCTGTAAATTTTCTTACACCTGCATAAGATTCATATTCAAAATCTATTTCTTCATCTCCTGTACCATATAATATTTTTTCCATAAACCAACGTGGTAAATCTTTTATTTTTTTATTTTTTATTTCGACACCATAATGTTTTCCAATACTTTCAAAATACATCTTTGCCATGGTATCTCCTCTTTTCATTGTACTAGATCCAAATGCTTTTATTCCATCATATAGTGTTTTATTTTTATCAGGTACAATTAAATCCTCATCCATTTTCATTAAATATCCTATTCCTGTACACTCTGGACATGCACCAAAAGGATTATTAAAAGAAAACATTCTTGGAGTTAATTCTGGAAAGCTAAAACCACAGTCAGGGCAAGCATAATTACAACTATATAATACTGGTTTTTTTCCTACAATATCAATTAATACTAAATTATCGGCATGTTTTAAAGCTATTTCTACTGATTCTGTTAGTCTGCTTATAATATCTGGTTTTATAACTAGTCTATCTACAACCAATTCAATTTCGTGCTTCTTTTTTTTGTCTATTTTAATATCATCTTGATCAAGTTCATAGATTTCTCCATCTATTCTTACTCTTACAAAGCCTTCTTTTTGGTATCCTTCTAGTTGTTTTGTATACTCTCCTTTACGCGCTCTTACTACTGGTGCTAATACTTGTATTTTTGTTCCCTCTTCTAAATTCATTATATTATCAACAATTTGATCAATAGATTGCTTTTCTATTTTTTTTCCACAATTTGGACAATATGGTATACCAATACGAGCATATAATAAACGGATATAATCATATATTTCTGTAACAGTTCCTACAGTTGAACGTGGGTTTTTAGAAGTTGTTTTTTGGTCAATCGAAATAGCTGGAGAAAGTCCATCAATTCTTTCTACCTCTGGTTTTTCCATTAAACCTAAAAATTGCCTAGCATAAGATGATAAGCTTTCTACATATCTCCTTTGTCCTTCTGCATACAGTGTATCAAATGCTAAAGATGATTTACCAGATCCAGATAATCCTGTTATAACAACTAACTTATCTCTAGGTATTTCTAAATTTATATTTTTTAAGTTATGTTCTTTTGCACCTTTTATTATTATTTTATCATTCATCTTTTTACCCCTAAAATATTATACTATATTTCAAAGTTTAAAACAAGAGTTTGGTGTGTTTTTCTAAAAAAAGGCTTTTATGTAGCTTGGAGTTACAAATAAAAAATATATTAACTTTTAAATGAAATAATATATCTAACTAATAATTTGTAATTTTCATTAGAATATTCCTATAATTTGTCCATTATCATCTATATCAATGCTTTCTGCAGCAGGTACTTTTGGAAGTCCTGGCATTGTCATAATTTTACCTGATAGAACTACAACAAATCCTGCACCAGATTTTAATTCTACATTTCTAACATAAATATTGAATTCATCTTTACATTCTAAATTTTTTGGATCATCAGAGAATGAATATTGTGTTTTTGCAATACATACTGGTAAATTTCCATAACCTAATTTTTCTATTTGTTCTATTTGTGCTTTTGCTTCTTCAGAATATTCAACACCTTTTGCTCCATATATATTTGTTGCAACTTTATTTATTTTTTGTAATATAGAATCTTTTTCTTCATATATGTATTTAAAACTTTCTGGTTTCTCTGCTAAATTAACTATCTTTTCTGCAATATCTATTGCACCTTTTCCACCTTTTGCCCATCCTTCTACTAGGCTTAATTCTACTTGTTTTCCGAGATAACTGTTCTTTCAAAAATTCAATTTCTTTTTCTGTATCAGAAGAATATCTATTAAGTGCAACTATAACATTTAGTCCAAATTTATTCTTTAAATTATCAATATGTCTATATAAATTATCCATTCCTTTTTTTAGACCTTCTATATTCTCTTCTTGTATCTTTTCTTTTTCTACTCCTCCGTGATATTTAATTGCTTTAATGGTTGCAACTAAAACAACTGCATCTGGTTTTAAATTTGCCTTTCTACATTTAATGTCTATAAATTTTTCAGCTCCTAAATCAGCTCCAAAACCAGCTTCTGTTATAACATAGTCTCCTAATTTTAATGCTAATTTTGTTGCTATAATACTATTACATCCGTGAGCAATATTTGCAAATGGTCCTCCATGTATAATAGCTGGTGTATGTTCCAAAGTTTGCACTAAATTAGGTTTAATTGCATCTTTTAATAAAACTGTCATAGCACCTTCTGCTTTTAATTGTTTTGCGTAAATTGGTTCATTATTTTTAGTATATCCAACAATCATATTTCCTAATTTATTTTTTAAATCTTTTAAATCTTTTGCAAGACATACCACTGCCATAATTTCAGATGCAACTGTAATATCAAAAGCATCTTTCCTTGGAACAATTTTACTTTCTCCTGATAATCCTGTTTCTACTTGTCTTAATTGTCTATCATTTAAATCAAGACATCTTTTCCATACCACTCTATCAAAACCAAGTTCGTTTCCAAAATAAATATGGTTATCAATTAAACTTGCAAGCAAGTTGTTTGCTGATGTAATTGCATGAATATCTCCTGTAAAATGAAGATTAATTTCTTCCATTGGAGCTATTTGAACTTTTCCGCCACCTGTTGCTCCACCTTTTATGCCAAATACTGGGCCTAAAGAAGGTTCTCTTAATGCTAATACAGATTTTTTACCTATTTGTTGTAAGCCATCTGCAACAGCAATTGATATAGTTGTCTTACCTTCACCTAAAGGTGTTGGGTTAATTGCAGTTACTAAAATTAGTTTTCCATCTTTTTTATTTTCTAATTTTTTATAAACATGATTTGAAATTTTTGCCTTATATTCTCCATATAATTCTAATCCTTCATCAATATTCATCTTTTTTGCTATATCTGTTATTTTTTCTAATTTTGTATTTCTTGCAATTTCAATATCTGTCATACTTTATATACCTCCTTATATATCAATTTTTAAGCAATAAGTCCTACTATAACTCCAATTAATGCTCCAACAAATACTTGAACTGGAGTATGTCCTAAAACTTCTACTAATTTTTCTGATACTTGTACACCTGTTAATCCAGGTGTTTCTATTAATTTATTTAATAGCTGTGCTTGTTTTCCTGCAGCTCTTCTAACTCCACACGCATCATACATAACCACAAATGCAACAACAAGCGTTATTGCAAATATTGGTGTATCTACTCCTTCATTTTTTCCAATTAAAGTTGCTAACCCACATACAACAGCAGAATGAGAACTTGGCATTCCTCCTGCTCCTAATATTCTTTTAAAATTAAACTTTTTTGTTGTTACTAAATCATAAATTAGTTTAAATAATTGTATTACAAACCATAATAAAAATGGTATGTATATGTATTTATTTTGTATAAATCCACTGAAATTGTTCACGTTTTCCTTTTTTCTCCTCTCCTTATTTTATTCTTTAGTATCAAATTTTATATTTGATATTTTGTATTTAGTATTTTGTATTTGGTATTTTATATTTCTTATTCTTCTGTATTAAAATTTTCTTCTTCTATATTTTCATCTTTTTTTACTAAAATTGTAATTTTCTTTTCAGCTTCTTCTAAAATTTTATTACATTCTTTTGAAATTTTAATACCTTCTTCAAATTTTGAAACTGATTCATCTAAATTTAAATTTCCTTTTTCTAGTTGTTCTACTATTTTTTCTAAATCCTGCATATTATCTTCAAAACTTTTACTCATTTTTTTATTCCTTTCTTTTACATTACCTTTGCTTGTTTTTTGCCATCTGAAAATTTGATTTGTACTAGGTCTCCTTGATTTAATTCATTTATACTTTTTATAACTTTATTATTTTTTTCTATAATAGAATATCCTCTGTATAATGTTTTTAGTGGGCTTAGTGTATCTAGTTTTGCTATTAGATTATCATATTGTGTTTTGTATTTTTCTTGTTTAACTTCAATAATATTTTCTAGAGATTTTATATAAGTATCTAATTTTAAATAGTTATCATTTATTTTCCTAAAAGGCTCTTTAAATACCATACTAGATGTGGCTTTTTCGTATCTAAGCTTCATTAGTTCAACTTTTTTTATTAAAGATATTCTCAATCTATCTTCATATGTATTAATTATTCTTTTTACTTCATATACATCAGGGACTACTAATTCAGCTGCCGCTGATGGAGTAGGTGCCCTTAAATCTGCAACAAAATCCGCAATAGTAAAATCTGTTTCATGTCCGTACTGCAGATATAATTGGAATTTTAGAATTATATATACTATTTGCTAAAATTTCTTCATTAAATGGCCATAAATCTTCTAAGGATCCTCCTCCACGAGCTAGTATTAATACATCAGCTAATTTTTCTTTGTTCATATAGTCAATTCCCTCTGCAATTTTTTGAGCTGCATCTTCTCCTTGAACTGGAACAGGTAGTAATCTAATATAAACATTAGGATTTCTTCTAGTGGAAACATTAATAATATCTCGAATAACAGAACCAGTTTGAGAAGTTAATACTCCTATTATTCTTGGCATTAATGGTATTTTTACTTTATGTTCTTCTTCAAAAAATCCTTGTTTTTCTAATTTATTTTTTAAATTTTTATATTTTGTATATAAATCTCCAAGTCCATCTTCTTCCATAACCTTTACATAAATTTGATAAATACCATCTCTTTCAAAAACTGATACAGCTCCTAAAACTATAACTTTCATACCATCTTTTGGTATGAAAGTTAAATTATTAGTATATGATTTAAACATAATACATTTAATTAAAGAATTTTCATCTTTTAAAGTAAAATACATATGACCTGTATAATGATGTTTAAAATTTGATATTTCTCCTTTAATTAAAATACTATTTAGGTATTCATCATCTGCAATTTTATCTTTAATATAACGATTTAAATCTGAAACAGTAATTGCCATATCTGCGTATTTCATTTAAAATACATCCCTTTCTTACTTTAATTAAAATCGTATATGGATTTATAAATTTTCTATAATTATTCTTTTACAATACTTGCTAAAATCCCATTTACAAAATTTTTAGAAGTATCTTCACCATATTTTTTTGCTAATTCTACTGCTTCATTTATTACAACTTTAAATGGTATGTCTTTATATTTTATTTCATAGATTGCAAGCTTTAATATTGCTAAATCAATTTTAGAAATTCTATCAATTTTCCAGTCAGATTTTAAGTTATCTTCAATTTTTTCTAAAATTTCTTTTTTATTATTTTCAATTCCTAAAATTACATCTGTTATATAATCTATTGCATCTTTACTTTTTATGGAATTGCTTTCAATATATAGTTGTATTTGTTCTTCTATGTTTTCTTTTTTTTGTATTTCCAAGCTATAAGTTAATTTAAATGCTTGTTCTCTCATTTCAGTTCTGTTCATCTTATTTCCCCTCTTGATTCGCTATTACATTTTATCTATAAATCCCTTTAATTTTGTTTTAACAAGTTCTTTATTTTGTTGTACATAATTTCCAATAAAAGCACTTAATACTAATACTACAATTGCAAGTATTAAATCATGTAGTCTTGTAATTAATATTAAAATACCTATTACAATACCTATTATTGCACCTTTATATTGATTCCAAAATTCTTTTATTCCATCCATTTAGTTTTCATCCCTTTCTAGAAAATTAAATACATCTTTTACTCTTCTTGCTTTTGTGCAACTTTTTTTACAGTAATATTTACTTCTTTTACTTCTAAATCTGTTGATTGTTTTATTTTTTCTTTTATCTTTGTTTGAAGATTAGCTGATAAATCTTTTATAATTGCATCTGAACTAATCATTAAATTAACATATACTTTCACATTATTTTCTCTATCTAATTCAACTCTTGTTGATACTTGCTCAGCACTTTGAAAATTTAATGCTACTGAATTAACTAAATTTTCAATAGTTTCTTTTGATATCATTAATCTACCACTTTCATTTTCTAGTAAAACACCATTTATATCATTTGTTTTATTTTTTGAATCTGAATCAAAAAATATACACTTAATTGAAAGTAAAATAAATAGAACACTTACTCCTAATAGAATTTTACTAGATATATCTCCTACTATAATTTTGTGCATAATATCTCCAACTAGTTCTATATCTAGCCATCCAAATATTAATAAACATAGTATAATAGATAGTATTAACATAATATTAGCATATATAATTAATGTTATTTTTTCTAAAATTTTCATTATCTTCTCCTTTTTTATTGCATTTTATTTTATATTTGATATTTTATTTATCACTGTTTTCATCTGATGTAGTTTGTTCATTTTCTTTATTTATACCATCAGTATTAACACCTTGTACATGTACATTTACTTCTGTTACATTTAATCCTGTCATACTTTCTACAGCTTTTTTTACTCTGTTTTGTATTTCAAATGCAACATCTGGTATTCTTGTTCCATATTCTACAATAATGTTAACATCTATTTTTGTAGTATTTTCTGAAACTTCTACTTTAATACCTTTTGCTAAATTTTTTTTACCACTTAATACTTCTGAAATTCCACCTGCAAATCCACCTGACATTGCAGAAACTCCTGCAACTTCTGATACAGCAACTCCTGCAATTACAGCTACTACATCATTTGAGATTTTTATTCCATCTCCTTCTGTTTTTATTTCGTTTTCTACTTCTACTACCTCTTTATTTTCTTTGTTTTCTTCACTCATTTTTATTTCCTCCTTTTTATATATCTATTAAAAAAAGATATACTTAAATACTTTCGATTTAAGTATATCAATTTTTTAGTTTTTTTACAACTGTTTTTATTAAATTTCCTTTTTTATTTATAATTTAATCTTTTATATTAAATTTATATTTAACTCACACTAATTGCTAACTATTTTTCAATTTTCTGTATTTTTTACTTAATTATTTAGTTTCTTATACTTTCTCTATTGGCATACCTTCATTTAATATAATATTTTTTGGATATTTCAATATTTTTATTTCTACATCTATTATGTTGTCTTTATTTATTTTTATATCTTATATCACAAATTTTACTCAATTTTCCATCCTGCTGTATTACTTTCTTTTAAGATTGAAGATTTTACAGAAATTATAGGGAATATAGGATTACTATTGAAAGCATTACCATCTTTAGTTTTATATAGAGAAAATGCACCTACACCTTCATTAAACACATAGCGGATAAGGAAGTTACAACTATCTGTAAGAGTAGATACACAGCGGGAAGCTACCCAATAGTTTGTATTTTTTCCTTTTGGCATAATTAGATTATAATTTACATTTGATGTATCTGTTCCTTTTCCTTGAAATGCACTTTTCATAAAATCATAATTTTTTGACCAATAAGTTTGATATGGTTGTATACTGTCCGAATTTGTTGTTAAACCACTTGTTTCTTCTCCATCTGTTGATTCTACAAATTTTGTTTGTTCACTCATTCCTAAACCATTTTTATTTTCTTTTCCATTTATTACGCTTAACTTTTCTTGTGCATAAATAATTGGATACTTTTTATTATCATAAGCACTATTTATTTGTGTTCCATATATTACACTACTACTAATATTTTTATATTTATGTGCCCCATTTCCTCCGTTTAATGCATCATCTGTCATTTTTCCTTCAATATCTTCTATATTAATACTTCTTCCTTTTATTCCTTTTGTTTCATTTCCATATAATGTATCACAAGC
>CANQVM010000007.1 GCA_947627265.1 uncultured Clostridia bacterium
TAAAACCTCCTATGATATTTCTATTTTATCATAAGAAGTTTTATTTTTAAACTTTACACAAATTATTCTATATACTCCTCTTTTAATTTACTGTATTAGTATATTATCAGAAAGTTTAGATAAATTTAAACTTACTATGATGAATTTTTTTATTGTCTTATACTACTCTTTTCTTTATGATAACAACTCCTCCTGCTAATACTACTAATGCTCCAATTCCTATCATAATTGGTACTATAAAGTTTAGATTATCACCAGTATTTGGTGTTATAATTACTGTTTCTGCTATACCTGTATCTTCTTCTGGTGGCATTGATATTGGGTTTGTTGGAACATAATTTCCAGGTATTACTGGTGGTATTGCTCCCCCATCTTTATTAATCTCTGTTATCTCTGTTTCGTTATCTAAAGCAATTTCATCTGCGCTTGATAATAATTTAGATACATTTAACATTACGCTTGATGATTCAGTTGGTTTTAATTTTTTGTCTTTTAAGCTATCTGTATAAAGTATTATTCTATCTTCAATTTGTGATTCATCACTGTTATATACAACTTCTGCTACTATATTTTTAATTTCATCAATTGTTTTTACTTGCCATTGTGTATTCTTGCTTGCATCAAATGACCAGTCTTTATCTAAGTAGTCTATAATACCTGATGGTGTCATAGTAACAACATTTCCTGTAATTTCTCCATATAGATAGTAGTTTTCTGATAAATATTCTAGTTCACTATTATTTGTTGCTTTTATTTCATATCCAACTTCAGCAGTTGCTCCCTGTATTAACTCATTATCTAGTTCTAGTCTAACAAATCCGTTTGTATTGTAAGCTTGTGATGGTCCTTGATAAGTTATATGTTCCTTAGTTCCTGTTATATTTCCATTTTCATCAATTGTAATATCTGCTACTACCTGACCATTTGCTAAAGTTACTTTAAATGTATTTACTCTCTTAGTTAAAGCTAATTCTTGTCTTGCTCTTTCTATAATACCAAAATCTATGTTATTAATTCTATATACATATCTATTTCCTGATGATGCTGTTGTTGTATCTTGATTTTCTATTCCAAATCCCATAGTTGGTGTTGTAGAATTCATTTTATCATATGATGATGTTGTTGAACTTGTTATATTTTTAATTTCATTGTCTATTTGTGTTCTTAAGTTATAGTCATCCATTGCATCTGAATATCTAGGTGTTTCAGTTTTATACCATTGCTTATTAGAAGCTCTTTCTTTGTCTTTGTATATAGTTCCTTTGTAATTTTGAACTGTATAAGTTTCATCTCCCCAAGTATATGTTAATGTGTAATCTCCTGGTATATAGTCTTTAATTACAAAGTCTCCATTTTCATCTGTTGTTGCTGTATATTGTTTACCACTTCCTGTATTTTCTGTAAGCGTAACTGTTACTCCTGATATTCCAACTTCTCCATCGTTGTATTCTCCATCACCTAGTCTTACTTGACCTGTCATTAATTGATTTGAATCACTATAATTTCCTTGTGCTTTAGCTTTATCTTCGAATACTTTTCCAGCTAATTCTCTTGCATCTGCTACTTCTAATTTTAAAGCTGGTGCTGCACTTGTGTCATCTTCATATGTTTTTGCATCTCCTGGCGTTGCATTTCCTGGGTTAGAGTCTCTATCTATTCCTGCATATACTTTTCCACTTTCATCAAATACAGAATATGAATTTATTTCTACAACATTGTCTAGATTTTCTTTGTCATTTAATATTTTTACTATTGATTCTCTATTTAATTCAAATTGTACATAAATATCAACAGATTGTTGCTTAGGTATTTCTAGGTTACTAGTGTTAATAACTGTCTTTTTATAATCATTATTATAATTTGTATCTTCGTGAGAAATTTCACCTGTTATATTTAATGTTCCTTCTTGTAGACCTGTTCCTATTTTAGTAATTGTATAGTTACTATCGAAGTAATCTACTAAGCTATTTACTTTAACATTTAAATTAGATGATTCATTTGTTACTTTAATTTGATATGTTAAGTATGCTTTTAGTTCTTTACTTTTATCTTCACTTGTATATAAATAGTCTGCCTTGTATATTGCTCTTGTATAAGAACCATCCCATTTTCTATATTTTACTCCTATATTTAAATCATTTTCTGAAGGTTGCGCTGTAGATGGATCATCAATATTTGCAAATCTTTGTCCATAATAATATACATTATTATAACCATTTATTGTAAGGTTAATATCTTTTAAATCTTTTGCTAAAGATATATCTGGTTGTTCTCTTTCATATAATCCTAAATTAATATATCTAATTTCTTCTTGACCTTCTGTAAAGTTTGCTTTTATGCTATATTGCGTTTCATTTGTGTTTGCTGTAATAGGATATAAACCATTATTTATAAGTGTTGCTGTTGCTATTGTTTGGCTTTGATCAATATTGTATGTTAAATTATGTGCTACATTTCCATTACCATCTCTTGTTATACCTGTATTTTGAGATTTTCCTTCTACAACACTAAATTTTTTGTTAAAGTTATCTCTTACAGTTGCATTTTCTGCAGATTTTGAACCATTATTTTTATCAATATTTGGTATAACATTTGTGTATGTTAATCCATCATATTCAAATTCTATGTAATAATCTTGTAGTTTATCTGTTAAAACATCTGTAAATAAATATTCACCATGTCCATTATTTCCTCTATCTCCTGTATATCTTCCTAATTCAGATGTTGTTGTTTCTTTTATAGTCTCTCCTGTTATTTTATCTTTTAGTCTTACTTTAATTCCATCTAGTAAAATATCAGCTGTATCAAAATCGTTATCTTCTTTATATAAGTCATTTCTATATGATTGTTTTCCAGCTACCATATCTACCCAAACATAACCTGAAAGTTTTACATAAATTTGTTTGTTTTCAGCTTCTAATTCAGCTGTTTTATCAACAACAACATCTATGTTTTGTCCATCTTGTATTATTTCATATCCATAGTTTGGATTTTTTGTTTCATATGCTACATATGTTCCAATAACTAAGTTTTCAACTAATATTTCTCCATTTATATCTGTTACAAATTCTGTTGCATTTTCTCTTGTAGTAACATAAGATATATCTCCATTTCTTGCTCTTTTTACATATTTACCAGTATCTTTATTTTGAATATAAAAACCTACATTTGGTAATTTTATTGTTCTATTCCTTTTATCTACTTTTATTACTTTTAGATTTCCTAATATTTGAATGTCATAATTAAAAGATGTTTCTATATTATCTGTTCGAGTATATGGGCTTCTTACAAGTAAGTTTTGTTGTGAATTATCAACAGAATCTAAAAATGTTATATTAACACATTTTTTTTCTATTTGTATACTTCCTGTAAGTTTAATAATTTTTGTTACATTACTATCTAATGGAACTGACACATAAAATTCTTTTCCAGATTCTAGTGCATTAATTGAAGTTCTAACTTGTGTATTCCCATTATATTTGCTAAATATTAATCCTGTTATTTCAGAACTATTTTGGTCATATACTGATACATTTGTTAAAGTTCCACTAAAGTTCCATTTAAATGGTCCTACTTTTATATATTGTTTATTATCAATTGTTTGAGATACAGCTTTTACATTTTGTTTATCTGTTTTATCTTCAATAGTTGAATTTATTTGGCTCGTTATATTATTAGCATAATTTGTTGATTCAGTATCTAAAGCAGCCCAATCTCCTCTAGAAGAAGCAGCAAACGTTCCACTAGTTAATCCTGCAAAATTTTTACCTACTTCTTGCATCCATGTATAACCATAATTCCATACTGCATGCTTTACTACATCATGCTTATTCGCTGTAGAAGATAGTATATATGCAAATTTTGCATTAGCCCAATGTTCAACTTTTTTTCCTGTATGATCTGTTGCAATTATTCCATCAATATTAACTTTAGAAACTACTTTATAAGTAGAACCAGTCATATGTTGCCATCTTTGCATACAAAATATGTTATTATAATTCCAATACTGATTATAATTTATATATCTATAATCTCCTACATTAAGATCTTCTCCTTCTACATAATTTTGATAAGCATTTGATATACTATTTATTCCTAAAATAGCTAATATGCTAATTGCTATAATAATTGATATCTTTTTTATTGTATTCATATTTTTACCTCCTTTCCTTACTATTTTTTATCACCTTTTATTGATTTTATTCTAATTATAATAAATATCATAATTCCAAGAACTGTAATGCTTCCAAGTATAACTGACACATATGTTTCTGCTCCTGTTTTTAAACTTAGAATTGCATCTGCAGATCCCATATCACTTTCTCCTTTTGCTTTGTTTCCTGATGTTGATTTACTGTCTGAAATTCCTAATTCATTATAACTTTCTGCAATCTCAGCTGTATTATTAATTAATCCTGTGTTATTTTCTGTCATTGCCTTAGTTAGAGTTAATATTACTTCTCTAGATTCTCCTGCTTTTATTTTTTCATTTGCTAAACTACTATTATATAATCCATCTGATGCTTGATACCAATCTTTATTTAATTCTGAACTAAATTTCAAATCATTTGGAATATAGTCTACTATTTTTCTTACATATCCATCAAGTTCTCCAATATTTGTTACTTTTATTTTATATTCAATAATTACACTCGCTCCATTTACAGTCTTTTTATCTAATTCTGCTTTTGCAATAGTTGAATCAGTGTATTCTTTTATTGTAGTACCTGATGCATCTTGAATTAATATTCTATTAACATATTTATCTAGTTTAAAACTAAAATCTTTTAATTCAATTAAACCAATATTTATATTAGGAATATTTTCTTGGCTAACTTCAAGAATATCTGTTGATGCTACTTGTTTCCTTTGTCCTTCTATATTTAGCTCACTTGTCATAACATTTGAATTCTTTGCTTCTTCTACATTATCAGCTTTATATGTTGTTAATGCATATTTTGTATCCTCGTATTCAAATATTACAATATAGCTTCCGCTTCTTATATTATCTAATACATACAATCCATTTTCATTTGTTTTTGTTTCTAATATACTTCCTCTTGAATTTTTTACTAAATTATTTGTTTTTGTATTTAATAATTTAACTGTTATATCACTAAGTAATTGTTCATTATCATCTTTCTTTCCATTTGCATTTTCATCATACCAAGCAAAACCTGTTATCATTTGGTCTCCATTTGCAATATCTCCATTATCTATATTGTCTGAAGTATTTCCTGGTGTATTATCATCACCTTCATTATTTGTTTGATTTGCCTCTATGATATTATTTATTTCTGCTGTGGTTGCTATCTTTTCTGATAAAAATTCTGCATATGCAACATTTGTAATTGGTTCTGCATGTGTTCTTCCTTCTGAATAATTAACTATTGTTTCTATTTTTACTGTACTTTCTAAACCTGAAGCTAAATTACAGAATATTTCTATATCATTTATTCCTTTTAATTCTTCTATTTCTTCTCCATCAAAAGTTACTTTGTTTACTGTTAAACTATCTGGTATTATGTCTTTAATTGTTAATCCTTCTATTCTTTCTTCTTCATTGTTTTTTACAGTAATTGTATATTCTATTGTATCTCCAGATTTAACATATTGACTTTGTGTATTTGTTGTCATTGATAAAGATACATTTGCTTTTATTACATCATCTGATATAATATTTGATTTATATTCATTATTTCCTTCTTTAGCAACTGCAGCAAAAGTAACTGTATTTGTATTATCTACTTTGTTAACTATAGCATCATAACTTAATACTTTAACTTCTCCTGCTTTTAATGTACCAATATTTATTTCTTCTGAATATTGTAATTCTTCAGATTGAATATTTTCATCTTCGTTTGAATTATTTTGGCTTGACTCTTGATTTTCATTTAGTACATATTCATCATTACTATACATATTAATAATATCATCTGAAACTTCTTTTGATTTCATTCCAGACAATAATTCTACAGCTGTTACCTCTATAGCAGATGAAAGATTTGTTTTTATTCTTACATTTTCTTGGTTGTTGTCTGATATATTTTCTATAATTGCAAAATATCTTATAGCTCCTGATTCATATATTTTTTCATTTCTATCAGTAACTCTTTTTACACTAATCCTTAAATTACCATTTTGAGTAGTTAACTGTGTTTCATTAGATTCTTTTATAACATCTTGGTATTTAACTTGTGTTGTATTTTTTAATACTGTTCCTTCTTTGGTATCACTGTTTACTCTTACCTCATATTCACCAGTTACAACTGCTCCTACTTTTAAGTTATTTATTTTAGCTTCATAAGTTTTATTTGTTAATTCTTTATAATAAGAAGCTCCTGTATATTCATAATTATCTTGTGGTATTACTAAGGTTGTACCTTCTGGTACATTTCCTTGTACTGTAATATCAGTAATATCTTCACTACCCACATTTGATACTTCCATTTTATATTTTATTACTTCTCCATTTTTTACAAGTGAATTTGATGTTATCTCTTCTCCTCCTACCATTGGAGTTAATTTAGTTTCTAATTGTGGTCCAACTCCTGTTTGTAATTCAAGAGTTGTTGCTTTAATCTGATTTGTTGTATCTGTTAAGCTATTAGTATAAATTACACTATATCCTTCTTTTGCTATTTGATTATATTCTAGCAAAGAAGGTATTTCTACTTTATATGTAGCTATTATATCTGCTTGTGTATCCATTTTTGGTATTGTAATTAAGTATTTTTTTGCTGTATTTAAATTGTTTATTTCGCTACTCCATCCATTTTGTATGTTTTGTAAATCATCTGTAGCATCTTCTTTTTCTGTATAATATATATTTGCCTCATTTGTTCCTTGTAATTTAATTCTTTCTATAATCTTAATGTCCATATTGTTTTCAGAATTTTTACTTGGAAAAGTACCCATTATTTTAACATTTTCAATTGAATTTTCATTATTATTAATTACTTCAATTTCTGTTTCTAGTTGTTTTGCATTACTTCCTCTTTGAAGTGTTATTTGTTTTGTTTCTTCTTCTCCAATTGTTTCAACATCTAGATCTTTTATACTATTTATTGTTGTAATATCTTTTGGTGCAACTACTTTTATTGTTTTACTGTCTGTTCCTGAGACTTGATTATTTTCATATTTCATAATAATTTGTCCATCTTTTGTTGCTGATTTTTTATTAACTATTATATTTGCTTTTATAATAAGAACTGCACCTTCAACACTTAAGTCTTTATAGCTTGTTTGTTCTCCCTCTACAGAAATAGTTAATATTCTTCCATTTACTATGTTATAATCTTTTACTTTTAATTCATTTTCATATATAAAATAAGGATCACTTGTTAATTGTATTGACTCTACATCTTCTGGTAATTCAAATACAAATGTTGGATTTTTATATAAATTATATTTTTCACTATTAGCTTTTAAAATTGCTTTTATTTCCACATCATTTGCTATAACTGTTGATAATGTTTGTTTGTTTATTTCAAGTCTTGCTTCTGTTGTTGTTTCTTCTAATTTTGTTACTTCATAAACGCTATCTTCAAAATTTGAAGCATAACTATATGTTATTTTTGTATTTAATTCTGCTGCATTTTTTATATTTTCTTCTTCTCCAGATTTTATAGTTTTTGTATGTATTAATTCTAGGTTTCCTACTGCAACTGGGATTGATGTTGTTATTTCAATTTCAGATGGTTCTTTTCCTGTATAATCAATTACAATATTATTATTTTCATCTGCTACTGTATTTTTATCTACCATTGCAATAATTTGACCATTTTCATTTGCAATTTTTAAACTTCCATTTTCACCAAAGATACTGTCAAATTTTTCTTTTTTAATAATAGTTTTATTATAAACTACATTTGCTGCAGATTCTTGCCCTTCTTTTACATATTTAGTAGCATCTTCTTTTATATTTATATAAGATTGAGCATTTGCTAAATTTATTTGCACATTTGTTGTACTTTCATATTGTCTATCAATTCCTGCATATAGTTTTCCTTTATAAATAGTATCTTCTTTGTTGCTTGCTTCTACTTGAACTATTGCCTCTTTTTCTTCTTTACTATTTATATCAAATGTTTTTGTAGTTGTAAGTGTTTTTCCATTATATAATGTAATACCTTCATTTATTATAAATTCTTTGTTTTCTAATTCTTCATCTTTATTATAAATTAATGTTAAAACAATATTTTCATTTCCTTGTTTTTCCCATATAATTTTATTCTCTTCATTTGGATTATTAGTAAATGTAAAGTTTATGTCTTCTCCGCTATGATTATATTTATAATATGTCATTGTATTAAAGTTTACCTTTTTTTCAATTGTTGGGTTATCTATATCAGATTTTGGTAATTTCATATCTAAAGACATCTCTTTTATAGGATAATTATTATCTTTTAAGCCTAAATTTATTGATAATTGTAGTACTTTTTTGTCTTCCCCTGATACTGTAATTACTTTATTTGTAATTACTTCTACAGAATTTTCTATATTCTCTTCTGTATTATTTTCTGGATATTGATAGCTTACCTCACGTTCAGCCTTAATTTTAATATCCCTTTGGGTACTATCTTTATAAGTACCTGTTAAATTAAGTTTACTTACCACATTTAATAAACCAACTTCAAAAATTTCTTTTTGTATTGGTTTAATTTCTATTTCCATTTGTGCTGTTGTACCAGCATTTAATTGATTTAAAGTGATTTTGTTTCCTTCAATTTTGTTTATATACTCACTTTTTTGATCTGCTTTTATGTTAAAATTGCTATTCTCTAAAGCAATCTCTCCATTAAAGTATCCCTCTTTTTTTACTGATACCTTCATAAATAAGGTGTTTTCTTCTTTTAATTGTACCTCAAATTCCACATTTTGATGGTTAGTTGAACTACTACTTACAGCATAACTAATTAAGCCTGCTCCAACATAAGCAAAGCTTGTCATTGTTAATGTTAATAGTAATAGTATTACGGTTGTAATTTTAAATATTTTATTTTTCATAGTGATCCTCCTTAAATTATTATACCTCTATTCAATATTATAACTTATTTTTCCAATTTTTTCAATAGTTTTATGGACTTTTTAATACTTTTTATGTTAATGTGCTTTTTTTCGACTTTTTTCTTATTTTTTGCTTAGGGAAATAGATTTTCCGTTTTTATATATTAATATTACAGTTATATTTTTTTATTATTACATTTTTGAAACATTTTATTTTTTGTTGCATATAATAATACATACATAGTTTATTTTTTTATGAATATATTAATGTTAGAGGTGATTTTTTTGAGCGATTTTAATTTAAATGAAAATACTCTAAATAAATTAAAAAATATGATGAACAACGGTGAATTAAATGATGTAATTTCTAAAATTCCACCTGAAATGATTCAAAACTTCTCTTCTATGATGCAAAATTCGAATACATCTAATAAAAATAATCCAAATACATCTACTAATCAAAGCAGTTCTTCTGATACATCTACTACACAAAACAATTCTTCTGATGCATCTACTAACCAAAATTTTACGCAAAATGGGAATTCAAACACTTGGGCTAACAGTAATTTTGATTTTAATAATATTGATATGAATACTATTTTAAAAATGAAATCTGTTATGGAAAAAATGAATTTAAAAAATGATCCTAGATCTAATTTATTGTATTCTTTAAAACCTTACTTAAGAGAAGGAAAAAGAGAAAAATTAGATCAATATGCCAATTTATTAAATGTTGCAAAAATTGCTGACTTATTAAAAAATGACAATAAGGAGAATAAGGATAATGGCTAATTTTCCTTTTTTTAGATTTCCCTATCCTAGGTATTACTATCATTATTATCCATATTATAATAATATTAATTCTAACAATAACGAATTAAATTTTAATAATAACAATAATAATTATATAAATAATTTAAATCAGGGAAATAGTATTTATAATAATAAAAATTATAGATTAAATAATTACACTAATGATAAAAAAGAAAATAGTAATTCTAAAAAAAATGAAAATAAAAAAAAATCATCTAGATACAATTCTTTTGGTCCTATTCATTTTGCAAATCCTTTCCAACAAGAAAGTATAGAAGAACCTATTCTTGAAATTTTAGGAATTGAATTGTATTTAGATGATATTATAATTCTTGGATTATTATTTTTTCTTTATACAGAAGAAGTAAAAGATGAAATGTTATTTTTAGTGTTAATTTTATTGCTTTTAACTTAGATTATTACTCAATTACTATTTTATCATCTACAATAGTAATATATGCTTGTTTATGTAGAGGCTCTTCATCTCTGTCAATCTTTTTTATAACGTTAGCAATTCTAATTTGTACAGCATCAAATACACCTGCTGCTATAATAGCTTGTTTATTACCTTTTGCCCCTGCATGCGCTAATCCTCTTAAAGTACCTAAAACAACTATATTGTCTGATGCAATTACTTCCGCACCTGAATTTACATCACCCAAAATCACTAAACTTCCCTCTGTCTCTATTTTTTGTCCAGAACGAAGTGAACCACTATGGAATTTCGTTTCTGAAACAGAAGTCTCTTTTACAAAAGTTTTTTTAATACTGTGTAATCCTAAAGTTTTTGGTGTATCAAAATTAACCTCAACATCTATATTATTTTTTATAATATCTTTAATTTCATCTATTTCTTTATTTTTTAATACTTTTCCTGCTACTCTAATTGGAGTTTTTTCTTCTTTATATAATTTCTTTAACTCTGGTATTTTCTTATTTAAAATTGCAACAATTTCTTTTTGAGAAGATGTTTCACTTAATTTTATTACTATTTCATCTTTCTTTAAATTAATACTTACACAATTATTTTTCATTTTTACATCCTTTCTTATTTTAATTTTTATTTTAAATAATTAATTTAATATTTCTATATATGGTATTGCGCTCATATCTTCTTCTACACTTTGAGTGTTCATTCCAAAATATTCGGCCATAATATCTCTTACAACTTCTGCTGTATAGTTTCCGTGTCCACCATTTTCTACCATAACTACTATTGCTATTTCAGGATTTTCAAATGGTGCAAACCCAACAAACCATGCATGTACTTGATTATTTGGTGCTTCTGCTGAACCTGTTTTACCTCCAACGCTAATATTAAAATCTTTAAATCTTACATATGCTGTTCCCCCCGTATCACTTGTAACAGACTGCATACCTTGTAATATGGCTTTTAAATATTCTTGGTTAATTTGAATATCTTCTGAGTTATCATCTCCTGTTTTTAATTTATTATTTACAAATTTATTTATCTCTTCTCTTGAAGTTTCTGATCCATCTGGATTTCTTATATTTTTTATAATTGTTGGATTTATTTTATTTCCTCCATTTGCAAGTATACTAATATATCTTGCCATTTGAATTGGAGTAAATTCATTGTCGCTTTGTCCAATTGCTGCTTGCAAAGTATTTCCTGCTGTCCAACTTGGTTCATTTGGATGTAGTTTTTCTTTTGTCTCTTTACTTGCTAATACTCCTGAAGCCTCACTTTGTAATTCTATTCCTGTTTTTGAACCCAATCCAAAATATTTTGCAAATCTAACTAGATTATCAATTCCCATTCTATCAGCTGTATCATAAAAAAAGTAGTTACAAGACTTTTCAATTGCCCCAGATACATTTAAATAACCATGTCCTACATGATAGTCTGTGTAATACCAACATTTTGGTTGATAATCACGATATTTAGTATAAACACCTGTGTCATTAATTTTAGTATTTAAATTAATAACTCCTGACTCTAATCCTGCAATGGCTGTTACCATCTTAAAAGTTGATCCTGGCGAATAAGAATTTTGTATAGCTTTATTTACTAATGGTTTTGCTGCATTATTAGCATAATTATTCCATGCTTCTTGACTAATTCCTCCAACAAAATCTTCTGGATTATAATCTGGATAACTTGCCATAGCAAGAATTTCGCCATTATTTACATTCATAACTACACAAGCTCCGGCTTTTGCATCATATGCTTGACCAAATCCTCCATTCGAAATTTTTTGAATATTAGCTGCCAATGCATCTTCTGTTACTTTTTGAAGGTTAGCATCAATAGTAAGAACTATATCTGAGCCTGCAACAGCTTCTTGTGAAATATATTCTGCTGTTGTTGTTCCATCTACATTCATATCAATCTGCTTTGTTCCATTTTTTCCCCTTAGGTATTCTTCAAACATTGCCTCAATTCCAGTTTTTCCAATAATGTCATTTTGACTATAAGTGTTTTTTCTTGCTTCATATTCTTCTTGATTAATTTGTGATGCATACCCTAAAATATGTGATGCTAAACTTCCTGATGTATATTCCCTAATTGGTTGTACTACTATATTTACACCTGTAAATTTTTCCGAGCTTTCACTAAATTCTGCAACAGCCTCTCTTGGTATATTTTTTGCAATTGTAACAGATTTTGTACTACTGTATCCTTTTTGAGATAATTCATACCTTATAGCAATTATTTTTCTAATTTTTGTTATGTCATTAGTATTTTGTATTTTATATTTATCTTTAAATTTATAAAATGCTTCTTGGGCTGTTATATCTTCATTTAAGTTATTTGATTTCTTCCAATTTGCCAATGTACCTTCTGAAATTGTAAATTCAAATGGTTCTATATTAATTGGAAATGAGTTTACATACGAAACTCCATATTTTTCTAGCACCTCAATCATATTTAATATGTCGGTATTTAATGTATCCGTATCTGCTTTTGTTTTATACATTTCAAGTGAAAATTGCATTTTAGAAGTAACAAGTTCTGCACCTGTTTTATCTAAAATTGAACCTCTTGCTGCTTCTAAGGTACTTTCCCTAGTAAGTCTAGTATTTGATTCTTCTAAATATTCTGCACCATGTACAATTTGAAGGCTAAATAATTTGATAAGTAATACTATACCTATAATATAAATTAGTGTAGTTAAAATATTAAATCTTAAGTTTATATTCGTTTTTTTTGTTTTTAAACTTTTTCTAATCAAACTATCACCTTCCTTTTTATAAATTAAAAATATCTTGTTAAAATTTTATTTCCTTTATATTCATTTTCAATATAATATCCAAACTTTTGAATTAATGGATATAGTATAATAGTAAGCATTATATTGAATATAATCTCAATTATTAAAATTTTTATAAAATTAAGTATTTCTATTTCTGCTGATAAAAAAATATATCCTAATAAATAATTTAAAACTTCTGATATCACAGTTGCTACCATAACAATAACCATAATAGTTAATCTACTATCTTTTGAAAAATTTTTATCAAAAATTCCTGTTAAAAAACCTATTAATCCTAAACAAGTAGCGTATATTCCTACTTTACTTCCAATTAAAAAATCCAAGAAAATTCCTATTCCTACTCCATATGCTATCCCCATTGTTCTATTAGCAAATAATCCAATAAATAGAACTAAAATTATAAATAAGTTTGGCATTATCCCTGCTATATTAAACCAACTAAAAAAGTTTGACTGTAAATAATAAAAAATTAGTAAAACTATAACTAATATTAAGTTTATAATAGTCTTTTTCAAATTTTTCCCCTTTCCATTTATTGATTTTTTATAACCAAAATAGTATCTAATTTTTCAAAATCCACTGCTGTTTCTACTAATGCATATCTATCAGTAAGATTTTGTGTATTTGTTACTTTTTTTACAGTTCCAATATGAATTCCTTTTGGATATATACCTCCTAGTCCAGAAGTTTCAATACTATCTCCTTGAATAATATTTGCTTCTGTTGGTATATACATAGCTTTTAAAGTAGACTTTTCATCTAAAGTTCCTTTACATACAATACTATCTTTTGTTGTACTCATTGAACAACTAACTGAACTTGCTGTATCAATTATAGTTTGAACTTTTGCAGTGGATTGTGTAACTGAAACAACATGTCCTACAAGTCCTTTATCTGCTATCACTGTCATATTTTCTTCTACACCATCTTTTGTTCCTAAATTTATCACTATAGTTTTAGAATAATTACTAATATCTTTATTAATTACATATCCTGGAATGGTTTTATATTCACCATATTTTTCAGTTAAATTCATATATTCTTTTAAAGTTTCATTTTGTGTTTTTATATTTTCTAATTCTCTTAATTCTTGCTCCAATTGACTATTTTTTTCTGTTAGTTTTTTATTTTCTTCTTTTAAATTATTAATATCTGTAAAAAATGTATCATTACCACTTAACTTATTTTTTAAATAGGTTAATCCATTTTGTATTGGCATAACTAAGTTGGTTACAGCATTTTGTAAAAAGTTACTATTTTCTTCTCCATTAGAAAATATAACAATTAAAATTAATATAATAATAGTTACAATAATTCCTATTATTCCATTCTTTTTGTTTTTGTTCATTTTTTGTTTAATCTCCTATATACTTATTTTTTATCTCTTGAACTTACAAGAATTTTTTTTAATCTTTCAATATTTTCTAAAGTTTTCTCTGTACCTTTTACTACACAATCTAAAGGATCTTCAGCTATAGAAACAGGCATACCTGTTTCTATACTTAATAATTTATCTAGATTTTTTATTAAAGCTCCTCCACCTGCTAAGCTAATTCCTTTTTTAATAATATCTGCTAACAATTCAGGCGGTGTTTTTTCTAATGTTGACTTTACTATTTCTACTATTCTATTAATAGATTCTTTTATAGCTTCTTCAATTTGAATAGAAGTAACAGTTGCATTTCTAGGTAAACCATTATTTATATCTCTTCCTCTAATTGTCATTGATATTTCTGTCATTAATGGCATAGCACAACCAATTTGCATTTTTATTTGTTCTGCTGTAGTTTCTCCTATAATCAAATTTAATTCTTTTTTTACATAATTTATAATATCTTGATCTAATTCATCTCCAGCTACTCTTAAAGAGTAGCTAGTTACAATCCCTCCAAGAGAAATTACTGCAACTTCAGTAGTTCCTCCACCAATATCTACAATAATATTTCCTGTTGGTTCTTCAATATTTAATCCTGCACCAATAGCTGCTGCCATTGGCTCTTCTATTAAGTATACCTCTTTTGCACCTGCTTGCATTACCGATTCTTCTACTGCCCTTTCTTCTACTTCTGTAATTCCGGATGGTATTCCTACTACCACTCTTGGTCTACCTATATTATGTATTTTTGATACCTTTTTAATAACATTTTTTAACATTAATTGTGTTGCTATAAAATCAGCAATAACGCCATCTTTCAATGGTCTTATAGCTTTAATATTATTCGGGGTTCTTCCGAATCATTTCTTTTGCTTCATCTCCTGTTGCTAAAATATTTCCTGTATCTTGATCAATTGCAACAACAGATGGTTCTTTTAAAACAATTCCCTTTCCTTTTATTGCAACTAAAATATTCGCTGTTCCTAAATCAACTCCTATATCTTTAGAACTTATTGAAAAATTTTTCATAAAATTCATATTCGTAACTCCCTTGTTTTTTTATTTATTTTTGGAAATGATTTTTGAAAATATACTAGTATAATTCATATTGCCAATAACTAAATGATCTACTAATTCTATTCCTATCATATATGCTATATCACATAATTTTTCTGTATATATTATATCTTGTTTACTAGGAGTAGAATCACCACTTGGATGGTTATGTACTAATATGATCTTTTGTGCTTGTAATTTAATTGGTTCTGATAAAATTTCCTTGATAGAAACATTTGCAAAGTTTGTTCCACCTTTAGCAATTTCTTGAATTTTTATTATTTCATTTTTATTGTTTAAAATTACTAATTTTACTTTTTCTATTTTTTCAAATTTTAGTTCACTCATTAATATTTTTGCTAAATCATATGGTTGTTTAATTACTACTTTTTTGTAATTAGATGTTTTAAATATTCTAATTGCTAATTCACACACTGCTTTTAATTGAATTGCTTTTACTTTGCCAATTCCTTTTATTTGCGTAAGTTCCTCTATTGTTAAGTTTTGTAAATAACTTAAGTCTTCTGTTTGTGTATCATTTAACTTTAAAAGCCTTTGTGCTAGTTCAACAGAGCTTTCTTCTTTTGTTCCAGTTTTTATAATAATTGCCAATAATTCGGCATTAGATAAAGCTTTTTCCCCGTATATTTCTAGCTTTTCATAAGGTCTTTCTAATTCTGGTAATTCTTTCATTTTGATAGACAAAATAACTTCATTCCTTTCTTGTTTTTATTGCCCCTATTTTGTCTTCTTTATATATCTATACTTTTTTATAGATAAATATAGCAAGTACCATACCAATAATACTTGATATGCTTATTTTAAACATTAATGCAAATGTTATTTTTACAACACTTAAATCTAATATAATTGGATTTTCTAATCCAAAACTTCCACTATAGGATAACCACCATAGCCAATCGACCTTTGATGCTAGTTCTCCTAATAACCCTCCAATTACTAATCCTGATAAAATAAATATGATTAATATCCATATATTTTTTTCTTTTGTTGCCATTTTTTATTCCTCCAAAAACTTCTTTTTTTCTTACGGCTATTTCTTTTAACGCAAAAATATTATATATTGTATTAACAAAATTTTCAAGTATATTATTGCATTTTTCCTTTTATTTTTTAAAATTTAGTTACAATTCACAGTTAAATTAACTGTTATAATATGTGCATAAGAGATTAAATGACACAAAATGAAGTACTAATTGGAGTGCCTTTCATATTTATTTCATATTTATTTCATATTTATAGATAACTAATAATAATTTATTGATTTTTTTAAAATTATATTTTAAAATATAATTACCAAAAATTATATATTTAAATATAATAATAATAGTAGTATAATATAATTAGTAGTGATTTTAAGGAGGTTTTTACTTTATGAAAATAGAAAAATTGACTGAAAATAAAATACGTGTTATTGTGAGTTCTTCTGACTTAAATTTAGATAAGTTAGATGCTTCTCTTTTAATAAAAAGTGTCTTAGAAGGTCAAAGTTTTTTTGTAGATTTATTAGAAAAAGCTAGAAAAGAAGTTGGTTTTAATACAGATGGTTGTAAGCTATTAATTGAAGCATCATCTTCTTCTGATGATATATTAGTTTTTACGATAACAAAGTATTCTTTTAAAGATATAAAAAATATTTTAGAATATCCTACTAAAAAACTTACCGTAAAACGAAAAAGTATTGACTTTTATAAAAAACAAGCAATTTATAAATTTGATAATTTTGAAGGATTTTGTACATTTTGTGAATGTATTTGTAAAAATGATAATTTTGATATTAAAAAATATTCAAAAAATATTTCTTTATATTTATATAAAAATACATACTATTTGGTTGTAAAGAACATAAATATTTCTTATGAATTTGCTAAACTTTTTTACCATATAGCTACAGAATTTTCTACTCCATTATTTTCTGATTTATTTGAAAATAAATTAATAGAATATGGAACACCAATTATAAAAAGAAATGCTATTACAACCGGAATAAAGTATTTTAGTTAAATATTTAAATATACTATTAACTGGCATATAAGAACAATAGGAAAGAATAACTTTCCTATTATATAAAAAAAACTAGTTATAAAATGTGATATCTAATACTTATTGACTTTTGTTCAATAATTTTAGTTTACTTTCATTTTATTACTAGTTTTTTTATATTATTTATATTTTAAATATGTACTTTTTATTTTTTAGTATAGATAATTTTGCGGATTATATGCTACTCCATTTATTCTTATTTCAAAATGTAGATGTGGTCCTGTTGAATTTCCTGTAGAACCTACTGCTGCTATAGTTTGTCCTTGAGATACTGAAGATCCAGCTGTTACATATAATGCATTGCAATGACAATAATATGTTTGTATTCCATTTGAATGTGTAATTGCTATCATTTTTCCATAAGAACCTTTCCATCCAGAAAAAGTTACTGTTCCAGATGCCGCAGCAAGAATTGGAGTTCCTAATGAAGTAGCTATGTCTAACCCTGTATGAGATGATTTTCTTAAGCTACTACTTACACCAAATCTAGAACTTATTATTCCTGAAACAGGTTTAATTAAAGATATTCCTAAATCGGCTTTAGCTCCAGAAGTAACTAAAGATGTATTTACACTTCCTGTTGAGGCATATTTAGAAGAAGATGTTTTGTTTTTAGCTACTGTTGTTTGTTGTACAGGCGTTACGTATAATTTTGATATTGCTTCCTCTGATGTTACCATATCTTTTATTTCTGTTTCATATTTTTCTACAATTGATATGCTACTTATATTAGAACTATTTTTTTCTTTTAGTCCATTTACAACTTTTTCTGCATCTTGGAAATTAGATACATATAACTTTTCTTCATTATTATCAGTAATTGCATAATAACGATAATATGTTGTTCCTTCTTCTTTTATTTTACTATATATATCATCATCATTTGTTACAATATCTTTTTTTAGCAAACATAGTTGATACTCTGGAAGATTTTCTACTTGCACAAAAGCAACATTATCATTATCTTCTTCACCATTTTCAATATAATTATTTATTTTATGTTGCAATTCAGACCTATTTTCTGTATACCCTACTTGCTCTCCATTTATAAAAACACTATAAGTTGGCTTGTATAGAAATGCAACTGTTCCTACCATTAAAAATGCTGATATAGTAAAAAGAATTGAAAATTTAATTCCTCTTCTTGTATGTATCCATACTTTTTTTAACATTAGCATTTATCTCCTTTGTATTTTTATATTTTATCTTTTTTTGTAATCATATTGTAATATTTTTTTTTTTGCAACGATAATGCATCTTTAATTTCCGTAGTTTTTTTACATTTTTTTTATTTTATCTTATTTTTATTTCATTTATCTCTCGTTTTTAATTTTCTATTAATAGAACAAATCGGAAAGACTTAATATTTTATAAACCTTTTAAATTTTTTCTTTGGCTTTCCATGAATTTGTTCACGTTAGAAATTCGCTTAAATAAATTTCTGTGCTATATGTTTTTATATAATATAAAATTTCAGTATAATACTTTTTTATTATATAAATAAGACTGTTAAGCAAAATTTTTTAACTTTGTTAACAGTCTAAACTGATATAAACTCAAATTTTATTGTTGTAACTCTGTTTTTACAGTATTTATTTCTGTAACAGTTGCTTTTTGAGCGGGTACATAATATCCTTTTGATTGAGCTATTTTAAATAGCTCATATTGAAAACTTTCATCATTATTTCTAATTTGTTGAAAAGTTTGTCTTAGTTGCATATTTTCAGCTTCTGATATTGCAGTTTGATATGCAGTTAAATCAGATTTCACACCAGCTAAAATATCATTAACCATTATTTTCTCATCCATTTTTTATTCCCTCCTATTAATTATTTAAAAAGTTCATTAATTTTTGTTTTGTATTTAATGCATCTTGTGCTGATTTTGTAAACAATTGTTTAATTTGTGGATCAACAGCTTGTGAAGAATAGGTATTTAATTTTTGATAGGCTGTTTCATGTGCTCCAATTAAATGTCTTAAGTGTTGTAATTCCATTTGGTTTAAATCTGCCATTTTTATCCTTCCTTTCTTCTAATTATTCTTGATTTATTTTTTCCTATTTTTATAAATTTATACAAAATAATTAAATATATAAGAAACCTAAAATAAAAATCTTAATATTTAAAAAACATAACTAAAGATAATAAAAACCAGGAGTTCTTCTCCCGGCTTTTGAAACTATTTTAAAATTATGTTTTATTTTTATTTTATAATTACTTCTAAATTTGCGAATTTTGCCATAAGGCGTTTATGTCCTACTTTATCAAAAGTAATATCTACTTTTAGGTCTTCTCCTTCTGGTTCTACTTTGTCAATTATTCCTTCACCAAACTTTTTATGAAATACTTTTACTCCCTCTTTATATTGTGATAAGTCAACTGTATTAGTAGATTGTTTGGTCAAATTATTTAAGAAACTCTCTGCAGTTCTAAACATAAATCCGTTTGTTTTACTACTTTTACTTGTAGCAAGTGCTGGTTGTTTTTCATCTATTTTATATGATTTAATATTTTCATTATTTTTGCTTCCATAAGTCCAGCTAAATTTTGAATCTTCAAATATTTTATTTGTCTTTTTTGTTTCCTCAAAAGCTTCCTTATATCCTTCTAATAATTCTTCAGGTATTTCATTTAGAAATCTTGAAATTGGATTATAACTTGTAGAACCAAAAACTGTTCTTTGTTTGCTACAGGTTAAAAATAAATTTTCTTTTGCTCTTGTAATGCCTACATAACAAAGCCTTCTTTCTTCTTCTAGTTCTTTTGGTTCTCCTATTGATTTATAACCTGGAAAAATTCCTTCTTCCATACCTATTAAAAATACTACAGGAAACTCTAGTCCTTTAGCACTATGTAATGTCATTAAAGTAACATATTCTTCATTTTCTTCTAATTCATCAATATCACTTGATAATGTAATTCCCTCTAAAAATTGACTTAATCCATTTTCCGCTTCTTCTTCCTCAAATTCAATTGCTACTGTTAAAAATTCATTAAGATTTTCAATTCTATTTTCAGCTTCTTGTGTATTTTCATTTTCTAAAGCTTTTGTGTATCCTGATTTTTTTAGGGTTAACTTAATAATTTCTGAAATAGTTAATTCATCTTTCTTTTGTTTTAGTTCCTCCATGCAATTTATAAATTCTCTTGAATTAAGATAAACTCTATTTAAGCCATATTGTTCTGCATTTTTTAATACTTCATACATAGAGGTCTCTTGACTATTTGCTATTTGTTCTATTTTGTCTAAACTAGTTTTACCTATTCCTCTTTTTGGTTCATTAATAATTCTTTTTAAACTTAAATTATCATTACTATTTTGAATTAATCTTAAGTATGCGATAATATCTTTTATTTCTTTTCTCTCATAGAATTTTAAGCCTCCTATTATTTTATATGGAATGTTTTCTCTTCTAAGAATATCTTCAATTGCCCTTGATTGTGTATTCATTCTATAGAGAATTGCAAAATCAGAATATTTATAATACTCTTCTCTTCTCAAATGTTCTATTTGTTCTACAATATAACTTCCTTCATCATATTCATTTTGTGCTTGATAAATTTTTGGTAAAGCTCCCTCTTCATTTTGTGTCCATAGTTCTTTTTTATATTTTACTTCATTATTTTTTATAACACTATTTGCTGCTTTTAAAATATTTCCTGTACACCTGTAATTTTGTTCTAATTTTATAATTTTAGTACCTGGAAAGTCTTTCTCAAAATTTAATATATTAGATATATCTGCACCTCTGAAACTATATATACCTTGGTCATTATCTCCTACAACAGTGATATTTCCATTTTTAGATGCTAAGATTGTTACTAATGTGAATTGTGCTTTATTTGTATCTTGATATTCATCTACTAAAACATATTTAAATTTATTTGAATAATATTCAAGTACATCTGGATTTTCCATTAAAATTTTTATTGTATAATTTATAATATCATCAAAATCTATTGCATTGTTTTCTTTTAATCTTTTTTGGTATAAATTATAAATACTTGCCACTTTTTCTTTTCTATAATCTCCATTTGCTCTCACTTGATATTGTTCTGGCTCTAGCATTTCATTTTTTGCATTACTTATTTCAGATAAAACACTTCTATCATTAAATAGTTTATCATCAATAGATAAATCTTTTAAACATCCTTTTATTAAAGTTCTTTGATCTGATGTGTCAAAGATAATAAAAGAGGTATCAAATCCAATTCTATCAATGAACTTTCTTAAAATACGTACGCAAATGGAATGGAATGTTCCCATCCATATATCTTTTGCTAAATCACCTACTAGGGCTGCTATCCTTTCTTTCATTTCATTTGCTGCTTTATTTGTAAATGTTATTGATAAAATATCCCATGGATGAATACCTTTTTCACCAATTAAGTATGCTATTTTATGTGTAAGTACTTTAGTTTTCCCACTTCCAGCTCCTGCTATTACTAAACATGGTCCTTCTGTATTAATTACTGCTTCATATTGTTTATCATTTAATCCTTTTAATATATCTTGCATTTTTTTCTCCTACCTCAAAATAATAATTACATTTCTATTTTACTTCAAAAATATCATTTTCTTTTATATTTTTAATAAATTTATTCTGTTCTGCTCTTTTATATTTTCTTGTACAATTATATATTTACTAATATTAAAAGTCAATAGAAATATAAAATATTACAAACGCATTTTTGCTCTTGACAATACATCATTTATATTTTATTATATTTATATATTAAATATGAAAGGTGGTTTGTATATGACACGGATTGAAACCGATGGTTTTATACTAACAGAAAAGATTGTAGATTCAGATGGTGAAAGTACTTGGATCGTCACTGAAAGAAAAAGTAATCGGATATTTTATATTCATCTTTTTAACAAAAATTGCTTATATATTAAATTTTTTAAGAATAATAAAATTAAAAATCCAAGTGAAGCTATTAAAGCCTTTTGTAACTATTTAGTCACTAAGAGGCACTTGAACCCCACAATAAAAATTTTTTATACAAACAAAGCATTAATCAGTGTATGTACTAAATCAGGATTTAGAAAACAAAAAAATGCAAAATACCTTTATTTCTTTAAGTATAAAGAATAATATAAAATAGGACCAACTGGTCCTATTTTATATTATATTTTTGTTGCAAATATTCCAATTATAAATCCCATCATATTTCCGAATAGCTGTCATTCTACCTTGATATAATTTGTTTGATTCTGGTATAAGTTCTCCGTGATACAATATACAACATTGCTCCTGATGCAAAACTTAAACATATAGCTATTACTTCTTTCGATATAGAACCAATAATTGCACCAAAAAATGCCCCTATTCCAGTTGTAATTCCAGAAAGAATTACATAGAAAATTACTTTTGCAATCTTCATTCCACCATTTTTCATTGGTATTGCCATAGATATACCTTCTGGTTGAAGTCAAAGTAGACAATTTTAATTTTATACCACATACTAAAGATGGATTAGTAAAATGTCTTTTAGCAAATTTACCTACTCTGATACTTGGACATAAATTTACACAAAATGATATCTGATTTTCTATCAAATGTAATTTTCCAAAACATCTTCAATAATTTTATTTGTAGTTTTTCAAAACATCCAATTTTTTAAAATTAAACAAAATATCTACCTGCTTATCTTGATGAATTTCTATTCTATTAATAATAACTTTCATAATTTCAGATGTTGGTTTTTTTAAACTTAAAAATTCTTTTACTACTTTTTCTATCTCTTGGCTATTGTTTTCTTTATTATATTCTGACATTTCCTTTAATTTTATGTATTCTATTTCTTTTTGCTTTTTTTCATCTATTAATCTTTTAAATACCCTTTCGTACATTTCTTCACTTACTTTTCCATTTAATTTGTCCAAATACATTTTATCAATATTCTCATTTATAAGCTTTATCTCTATTTCTAATTTTTGCATTAATTTACTATAATCATATTTGGTTATATTTTTTTTTACAGCTAATTCAATCTTTTTGTTATCGATGTTTTGAAATACTTGTTTTATATATTCTAATATATAATTTTCTAATTTTTCATAACTGAATCCATGTGAAGTACATAGTCCTAACTTTGAATTTCTACGATAATTATTACACACCATATCTAGTCTTCCATTTTTTCTTGCTCTCACTCCAATTTTGTGTTTACATTCATAACAGAACAATAGACCATCTAATAAAAATTTATGTTTTTTTTCGTTTCTATTGTATTTTTGCACAATTATCATTTTTTGTACTTTGTCAAAAACTTGTCTATCTATAATTGGTTCGTGTGTGTTTTCCACAATATTCCACTGTTCTTGTGGATTACTTTTTAGTTTTCTGTTTTTATAGCTTATTCTACTTCTTTTATTTTGAATTGTATTTCCAATATACACCTCATTTTTTAATATGTTTTTTATTGTTTTATTTTCCCAAAAAGCCATCTTATTATACCTTATTTGATTTGCTGTAGGAATATTATTTGTATTCAAATAATCCCTAATAACACTAATATTATTCCCGGAATAAGCCATATTAAAAATAGTTTTTACTATATCCGCTTCTGGCTCACATATAATTAGTTTATTTTTGTCATTTTGGTCTCTCATATAGCCAATTGCTGTCTTTCCTCCTACCCATTTTCCCTGTTTTTGCATAGTATGTAAGGCTGTCCTAATCTTTTTAGATAAATCTTTAGAATACATATCATTTAATATTGATTTAAAAGGTGCAATATCGTTATTTCCGTTATTAGGCACAAATGTATCAATGCCATCTGTTACGGAAACATATCTAATATTATTTTCTGGAAACCATTTTTCTATATATTCTCCGGTCTCTATGTAATCACGACCTAGACGGGATAGGTCTTTTGTTATGACCATATTAATTTTACCTAATTCTATATCTCTTATCATTCTTTGAAAAGCAGGTCTATTAAAATTTGTCCCTGTAAATCCTTGATCAATATATATTTCTACTAAATTATATCCTCCGCCAAATTTCTTTGCATATTCAGTTAATAAATCTCTTTGATTTTTTATACTTTCGCTTTCATCATAACCTCTGTCTACATCTTCTTTGGATAATCTTATATAAATTGCTATATTATAATTTTCTGTTTTAACTGTCTCAAGCATTGTAGCTCCTTTCTACGCTTGATAAAAAGATTTGAATTTAAACAAAATTGTATATTATTTTTTTTGAATTCAAATGTTGAGATAATAAAAATTTATTAATCATTTTTTTCTAATATATCAATTAGAAGATGAGATATTAAGTTTTCTATTTCTTCACCCTTTTCATCAAAATAAACATTAATTTTAAATGCTTCGCTCATAATTCCTCCTGTTATTTATAAATATTTATTCAATTTATATGTATGAAGAAATTTATTATTCTAAATAAACAATATAAATTGTTAAATTTTATTGTGAATCTTAAAATCTGAATTTTTTATTAATTGATTTTATATAATACAAAAAAAGATATGTAATTTTGGCTTAGTACACTTCAATTCACATATCTTTTTTATTTTAATTTTAAAATTGCATTAACTTGCTCTTTCATTTTTAAACGTTTTTATTTTTTCTTTTACCTTATTATATCAAAAAATGAAAAATTCCATATTTTTAAAATAACGTTCTTATTTTTTTTATTAGATAATGACTACCTCCATCTTGATTATTTTGAACATTTTCTACCATACTAATTATTAATAAATCTTCGCCATTTTCTCTATCTACCGTAAAGCAATCAAACCATCCTAATGTACCACTTTTAGTATCTTCTTTAGAAGTTTTTAATTCAGCTGTTCCTGTTTTTCCCGCAATAGTAGTACCACTTATTTTCATGTCATTAGCAGTTCCTTCTTTATTTTCTACAACTTGGATTAATGCTTCTTTTACTGTATCTGCTACTTCTTTTGTCATAACTCCTTCTTTTAAAATTTCTTTATTCTCTCCATAAATAATGTTCGGTTTTATCATATTTCCTTGATTTGCAAATGCAGAATAAATTGATGCCATATGAATTGGGTTTACCAAAATGCTTCCTTGACCATATCCTGAATCTGCTAATTTTGTCTCTCCTTCTATCTTTTCAGAGTTTTCATTAGCATATTGAGACTTTGCTAAATAAAGTGGAAAATCTAGTGTTTCATTAAATCCCATTTGATTTAGTTTTTCAACAAAAGTATTACTGCCTATTTTTAGTGCAGCTTGTGCAAAATAAATATTGTCAGAATGTATTATTCCATTTAATAAGTTTTTAGGTCCATTATATGCGGTTAGGGTCGTTATGTGATAATCTCCCCATGAATTATCTTTTTGCCAGCTCTTACCATCATAATTAAATTCTTCATTTGCATTTATTTTTCCAGTAGTTAAACCAATTGATGCAGTTATCGGTTTAAAGGTAGAACCTGGACAATATTTTTGTATAAAACGATTATAAAGAGGCTTACTTTCATCATTATTTAAATCATTCCATTGCTTTGTTGTCATACCTACAACAAAATCATTAGAATCAAATGTAGGTGTGCTAACCAATGCTAATAATTCACCAGATGTTGGATGCATAACAACAAAAAATCCTTTATCATCTTTCATTTGAGTATATAGTTTACTTTGTAAATCACTATCAATAGTAAGTTTTACATTGCTACCATCTTTTTTATCTTGTTTTACTATTTCACTTGTTTTATTTCCTTGTTCATCTACAATATATATTTCTGAACCATCTATCCCTCTTAATTTTTCTTCATAAGCTTTTTCTAATCCAGATTTACCAATAATACTTTTGGTATTATAGCCTTTTCCTTCGTTTTTTTCTAATTCTTCACTATTAATTGCTTGTACATATCCAATTAAATGTCCCGCTTCTTTACCTAATGGGTATACACGCCCATCCTCTTTATTAATTAAAACTCCCGGTATTTGAAGCAAAGCTTCTTTTAAAGATATATTACTTTCTGCTATTTTTTTAATTGGAACAAAAGTATCCTCTTTTACCCAAGAAGCATTTAATTGTTCATTTATATAATCTTCTGTTACACCTGTTAATTCTGCTATTTTACTAATACTTGTAACTTTACTATCTCCTAATTTTTCTGGCACAATACCAACAGATAAAATACTCCCATTTGTTGCTAAAGGTTTGTCATTTCTATCTAAAATTTCTCCTCTGTTAGCTTTTATAGTAGAAATTCTTACCTTTTCATTTTCTCCTAATTGCGGAAAAATAAAGCTAGATGACCAATTAAGTTTATAATCTTTTGTTATAATTACATTATTATCAAAATCGACTTCTCCTGCTAATGTAAACATTTTTTCATGATAATATATTTTGTACTCATTATTTTCTTTTTTTACATCTATTATATCTACTTGGATATTGCTACTACCTATTCCTTCATAAATATTTTTATTTCTATTAATGAAATCTTCTTTATTCATGGAACTTAAATTTACTTTATTATACATTTCTTCATAATTTTTTTCGTTAATTAAATTAACAAAATCACATAAAGCCGTTTTTGCATTTTCCTTTTTTTGTTTGTTTAATATAATAACAGTAGCAATTACAGCAATTATAATTAATAATATTATTATTATTTTTTTTGCTATTTTTTTATTTTTCATTTTTAAATCTCCTATCATTTTATATTTATTAACATCCCATTACTTCTATATTTTTTGCAACTAAATTTCCTTTTTGTTGTTCTTTTTCTTGCAATGTAACATATAGAGTGTCTTGTCTTTTTTGCATTTTTTGTAATTCCTGCAATTGGCTTTGTGTACTTCCCATTATTTGTGTATCTGCTTTTACCAAAATTTCACCTTCAAAATTTTGTGCATTTTGATTACTATCCCACCATGTTATTCTACATGTAAGATAAATATTTTGTCCACTTTGTTTAATTTGTTTAATATATGCCGTTATTTCTTTTTGCCCTGCAAGCTTACTTTTAATATCTTCTGCTGAATATTTAATTAATTGTGTCTCTTGAACTTGAGTCTGTTGTGACTGGATCTGTTCTTGTGCTTGTGATGTTTGTACTTGCTGTGATTGTTGCTGTTGTTGTGACTCTGACTTTGTTTGTACTGATTGCATATCATAAGAATATGTAACATCATTAAAATTTCTATAAATACAATTAATATTAATTGCTTTACTTAAGCAAAATAAATTAACATAGTATTCACCTGTTTTTTCCATTCCCTTAAAATAAAGTGTTACTCCTCCAATTCGTGTTTCTATTTTGTCAATTTGATATTTTGTTATTGTTGCTATTACATTTGTTTTTTCAAACTGTTCTTCTGGTATGTCTTGTGACATATTAATATTATTGTTTTCTTTAAAATTCTCTAATGCTTGTTTTGTTGTTAATTTTACACTATAAATACCTTGTTCATATTTTTTTAGTTCATTAGACCAACTCGGTACTTGATAATATATTGGCTCTAAAATTCGATACTCTTTACTATCTAACATTCCGTAGCATTCTTGCTTCTTTGAAGTTTGTTTTTCTAATAATTTTTCTAAATTTTCTTTATATTTTATATTGTTTTTAACAACTATTCCACCTTCATCTGTTCTTTTAATAACATTATAATTTTCCTTTTGAAATGCAATAATGTAATTTTTACTAATTGTATTATAATCCAATTCTATGTAACTTTCTTCTTTTTCAATTTTCTTTATATCATCTTGTAATAATTTCGCACCTTCTCCTACTCCATCTATACATTTTGTTAATTGATTAATTAAATCATTATAATCTTCTTTAGATGGCTCATATACGTAATATTTATCCTCATTTTTTATTTTATATACAATTCTATCAGGTGTTTCAAAATATTTCACATTATTATAAGATACTTCCTCTGATGGTTTAATTTGAGTAAAAACCAACAATCCAATGCATAAAGTTAGTGTTAATGTTGTTATACCTATTAATGCTTTATATTCTTTAAATTTATCCGATAATTTTATCATTTTAATTCTTCTTTCCATATTTTTTTTGCTATCTGTAACATATAATAATCTATTAGTTATTTTTTCTTCTTTTGATATTGGTAGTAAACTAACTAAAGCTTTAGCATATTCTTTATCCTTGTTATGCGGTATGTTTTTTATTACTAATTCATCTGCTTTTAATTCCATATCTTGTCTTATTTGTTTAAAACAAAACCATAGTATTGGATTAAACCAATACACAAATGTTATAAGCAAAAGTATAAAATTCAAAAATGTATCTTTTCGTTTATAATGTGATAATTCGTGCATAAAAATATATTTTAAAACATCATCTGGTTTTTCTAAAATTTCTTGTGTTAAAAGTATTTTTGGTTGTAAAAAGCCATAAATACAAGGTACTATTTTATTTTTCTGATTTATCAATTTTATATTTCTTTTAATTTTTAAGCTTTGTTTTGCTTCATCTAATATTTTTAGAATTCTTTCCTCTTTTATCTCTTCTTTTCCTATTTTTAGCTTCATTTTTATTACATTAAATATATAAACAATAGCAAAAGTTGTCATCCCCAATAGCCATATATACGTTAGTATTTTTCCGTAATAATTGTATGTAAAATTCACTTTTATTTTTTCAATATAATTTGTAAAATTTACTATTGTATTAAGTTGTTCATTGCTACTATATAGTGTTATTCTAAATGGAATTATTAAGCTAATTAATAGTAATATCCACATAGCAAATTTCCACATTGGCGATATTTTTTTATCAAATATTTTTCTTAATAATAATATAATTGCTACAAAACTTGCTATAAATGCCATATATAAAATATTCGTAAATATCTTTTGAATAAATAGCATATCCATAATTCCTTTCATTCTTCTATTAAATCTATTAATTCTTGTAAATCTTTTTTAGTTATTTTTTTATCTTCGACAAAGTTTAGTAAAAGCTTGTTTGTGCTACCATTGTAAAGTTTATCTAAAAAATTTTCATTAGCTTTTTTCAAATATTGCTCTTGTGAAATTGCTGTTTTAAATATATTTTCTTTTTTATTTTCTGAAGCACTTGATTTAACACTGCCTTTATCTACTAAACGATATAATAAGGTTTTTATAGTACTTTTATTTTTTATTTCTTTAAAGCTTAATTGATTAACAATTTCATTTAATGTTAGTGGCTCTGACTTCCACAAAACGTTCATTACTTGTAATTCTGCATCTGTAATTTCGTATTTTTTGTTTTTCACTATTAATTTCTTCCTTTCTAATCTTAAAATTTAATCTGAAATTATAAATATATAAAAAGTTACAGTTGTAAACTCTTATATAGTTTACAACTGTAACTCTACTTTGTCAAGTACCTTTCCTAAAACTATTTTCTCAAATATTTTTAATTAGTGTCTATTTTTGAATCTACCTTCTGGTATATCATGTAGGCATATTGCTATTGCCAAGCTCAAACCTAATTTTAATGATGCATCAAATCCTGAACCAATTGCTAGACCCTCAGGAAAATTATGTATAGCTAACCCAATAGATACAATTATACCTGTTTTTAATAATGTATTTTTACCTTTCTTAAACTTTTTATTGGTACTAAATTTCTTTTCGACTAGTAAATCACAAAATATCATTGCAGTAATTCCTATAATAGCTCCTAAAATTGTACTAAAAATACTGCTAATCCCTAAAGCTTCTGGTATTAGGTCAAAACATATAACAGACATCATAAGTCCAGATGCAAAAGATAATATAAAACTTAAAAATTTATTAGAGTGGTTTTTTATTACCACCCCTATAATTCCTCCTAATGTTGTTCCAAATGTGCCAAAAAATAACCCCATTAACGTTGTTTTTAATATATCCATTAAAAAACTCCTTAAAATAAACTTTTTAAATATCACTTATTTTCAGTTTATTTTATGGAGTTTTATTTTATTACTTTATTAATTTTTTAATTTATTTTATTATTTGAATTTTATAATTAAATTTATATTTTTAGTTAAATTATAATTAGTTTGATATTTCAATATGAAATTTAAAATTTTTTGCGTAGATTTTTTATTCTTCTCCCTTTAATCTTTCTGCCCTGTCAGCTGTAATTAAATTATCAACCATTTCATCAATATCTCCATTTAAAAAGTTTTCAATTTGAAAAATGCTCATTCCAATTCTATGGTCAGTTATTCTTCCTTGGGGATAATTATATGTTCTTATTTTTTCGCTTCTATCCCCTGAACCAACTTGTATTTTTCTACTATTAGCTATTTCATTATCTTGTTTTTCTTTTTCTATTTCATATAATTTTGTTCTAAGCATTTTCATAGCATTATCTTTATTTTGAAATTGAGATCTTTCTGTTTGGCATTCTACAACAATCCCTGTTGGTTCGTGAATTAATCTTACGGCAGAAGATGTTTTATTAATATGTTGTCCTCCTGCTCCTGAAGCTCTAAATACTTCCATTTTTATATCAGCCGGATTAATTTCTATTTCTACATCTTCAACAACAGGAAGTACAGCGACTGTAGCTGTAGAAGTATGAATTCTTCCGCTACTTTCTGTATCTGGTACTCTTTGTACTCTGTGTACACCACTTTCAAATTTTAGTCTACTATAAACACCTTTCCCTGTAATCATAAAAGATATTTCTTTATAACCACCAAGTCCTGTTTCATTTTCATTTAATACTTCTAATTTCCAATGTTTTTTTTCTGCATACATTGAATACATTCTAAATAAAGTTCCCGCAAAAAGTGCTGCTTCTTCTCCTCCTGCTCCAGCCCTAATTTCACACATAATATTTTTATCATCATCTGGATCTTTTGGTATTAATAAAATTTTTAGCTCTTCTTCTAATTTTGGTAATTGCTCTTTTGAATTATTATACTCTTCTTCTGCAAGTTCTTTCATATCTGGATCTTGCATTAATTCTTCCGCTTCTTTCATTGATTGCTTTGCTTTTTTATATTCTCTAAATTTCATTACAATTTCTTCCATTCCAGCATGCTCTTTCATAAGCTTTTGCCATTCTGATTGATTAGATATTACTTCTGGATCTGATATCATTTTCGTTAATTCCTCATATCTTTTTTCAACTGCCTCTAACTTATCAAACATATTAATTTCTTCCTTTCTTTTATTCGCTCTAAGCATTATACTATATTTTCCTATTTTTTACAAGTTAATTTACCTGAAATTTCTTTATTTATAAAAAACAGACCTACGCCATAAAATATAATATAAAACGCATATAATAAAATTTATTATATGCGCACCAATATAAACTATCAGTTAAAGGTACATTTTAAGCTACATCCCCGTAACTTTTCTTACTAAGACTTTGCATACGGAAAGTGGCCAATAAAAAGGTATCCCATTTATAATTCAATTAAATTATAATTTATATTTGTATTATTTAATATTTCTTCTTCACGCTTTGTACATGTAAATAAAATAACTTGATGATTTTCAAATTTGTCATTTATATATTTTAGTATATTTTCTAATCTCTCAGTATCGTAAAAAGCAAAAACCTCATCTAAAATAATTGGCATAGTTTCTTCTGATAATTCTTCTATCATGGATAGTCTTAAAGATAAATATAATTGGTCTATTGTTCCTACACTTAATTTAGATGCTGGCACATAGTTTCCATTTTCTAATTCTACAATTAAACCCACCTCATCATTAAATCTAATATTTGTATATCTTCCATTTGTTATTTCGGAAATATTTTCAGAGAGTTCTTGTGTAAACTTAGGGGTTACTGTATTTTTCATTTTCTCATAAGCTTTAGTTATAATTTCTTTTGCAAGTTCAAAACTTAAATTAATTTTTTCTAAAGTTAACATTTTTTCTTTATTGTTAACTAGTTCTTCTTCAATTTTTGATAAGTTTTCTAATTTTGGTTCTATATTTTTTTGATCTAAATTTAAAGTATATAATTCCATTTTTTTATTATTAATTTCATTTTGTAAATTTTCTATTTCAAAATTTATATTTTCTATATTTAAAAAAATATTTATTTTATTTTTTGGTATTTTATTTATATATTTATTTTTTACTTTTTCTTTTTCTAAATTAATTTTTAAATTTAAATTATTTTTTACTTTTATTATTTCTTCTTCTAAATTAATATTATTTTTTTCAATTAAATTAATTTCATTTTTTAAATTATTTATTTCTATATTTATTTTTTCAATATTATTTAATTTATTTATTTGTGTATCTATATTTTCAATATTATTTATTTTATTATTGTTTATTTTTTTATATAAAATAGTAATGGCTAAAAATACTGGTACTGTAGGCATAAAAATATATTGTAAAATATTATTTTTTATAAAAATAAATTGTAAAATATTAATTAATATTAATAAAATAAAAAATAAAATAATTATTTTATTTTCTTTTTTATTTAATTTATTATTTATTATTTTTTTATTATTTAATTCTGAAATATTATTTTTTATTTTTTCATAATTTAATTCTAAAATATTTTTATTATTATTTTTTATTTCTTCTATTTTATTTTTAATAATATTTATTTTTTCTATATTTTCTTTTTTTATATTTTCTTTTATTTTTATTTTTTCTTTTTCAAATTTTTCATTTTCATTTATTAATTTAATTTCTTTTAAAAAACTATTTTGATTTTCTAATTCTATAATTTCCTTTTCAAGTTGATTTTTATTTACTTGAATTTCGTATTTTGAACTTTCATATCTGTTTAGTTCTTTCTTTTGGCTTTCTAACTCCTCTATTTTTCTATCTATTATATTAATTGGTTTTTCCCTAGATCTTTTTGTTCCAATTTCATCTAATTGCCTTCTATTTATTCTATCAATTGCTCTATTATAAGAAATATTATCATCGCCTGTTCCTACTAAGTTAGCTATTTTTTGAACTAACATACTTTGTTCTTGTTTTTCTAATTTAACTTCTTGCTGACCTACTACTACAGTAGATAAAAATAATTCCTCATCTACTTTTGTTTGTTCATAAAAAAATTCATTTCCTTTTAATTTATTAATATTAAAATCTTTAGAAATATCTTCTTTATTTTCATTAAATATTTTTGGGTTTTTCTTTTTAAAATCTCTATATATTTCATACTTTTTTTTGTTATTTAATTCATATTCTATTTTTCCTGAAAATTCTTCTCCTACCCAAGGAGTGTATTTTTCAAAATCAGAATATTCTTTTCCATTTTTATTTTTAGAAATTCCATAAAATGAATTAACAATAAATCTTAAAAATGTGGACTTACCAGATTCATTTTTTCCATATATCAGATTAATACCATCTTTTAAGTTAATTTCTTTATCTCTTAATTTACCATAAGAATTAATCTTTATTTTATTAATTTTCAATTTTTCACCTCTATTCTAATGCTTCTAACCCTATTTCTATTGCTTTTAAAATTATATCTAATTTTTCTTGTTTTTCGTTTTTTATTTCTTCATTATCTGTATTTTTATACTCTTCTTTTTTTAATTGCACTAACATCTCTTTTATAAATAGACCTTTTAAAGTTGTGTCATTTGCTATTTTTTCTAAATCGTATGCTATTTTGGTTTGATCTTTTATTTTAATTATTCTTTCATTTTTTATATATTTTAATAAATCGTATTTGTTAATTTCAAAATTTCTATTTCCACTTAAAATTATTTCTATATACTGGTTTTGCTTTATTTCTATATTGTTTATTTTTTCAATTAAATCTTCTTTAGAAAATATTTCAGTTATATCTATTTCTTTTTTTACAAAAGCCTCTTCATCTAATGGAATAAACTCTAATTTTAAGACATCTTTTTCTAGTTCGCCTACCATCATACCGTGGTCTCCTGGCTCATCAAATCCTAAAGCTATTGTAGAACCTGGATAAACTATTTTTTTATCTTCTTTGTTATCGTTATTTAAGTTAGTAGTATTATGAATATGCCCTAACGCTATATAATCAAATCCTTTTTCTTTTAATTTCTTAGAAGATATATTATTATAATTTTTGTCTTCATCTTTATTAGCATCTAAATTAGCATGAACTATTAATATGTTTATTTTTTCTTTATTTTCTATTTCTAATTCTTCTATTTCAGAATTATAGCAATAAAAATCATCAAATCCAAATCCATATATATCTGCTTCTTCTGTTTCTATTTTTTCTATTTTAGAACCGAAGATTTTTACATTTTTGCTCCATTCAAATTTATTATAATAAGAATTTTTAAGATATGGATCGTGGTTTCCTGGTGATATAAATACTTTAGTCTCTGGTATTTCTTTAAATAAGTTATTTATGTATTGTATAGTTGATTGCTTAATATACTCTTGCTCATAAAAATCACCAGATATAAAAAAATATTCTATTTTATTTTCTTTTATATAATCTATAATTTTCTTAAATATTTTTCGTTGTTCTAGTCTTCTTAAATCACCCAAGATATTTTTATCTGATAGTCTTACAAAAGGACTATCAAAGTGCATATCTGCTATATGTACAAATTTCATCTTTTCTCCTCTTTCAATTTTATATATCGTGATAATTCTACTACATTTTTATTTTTTTTTCAATAGAATAGCGAAAATTTTTTTGGTTTATGTTATTAGATAGTTATAATTCAAAGCTTACAAACTTTACAACTCATAATAATTATAATAATTAATTTAAATGTAAATTGTAACTGATTATAAAAAAAGTGGCTGTAAAAAAAGTCCAATAAAAAATTAGATTTGTATCAAGAATATGATACAAATCTAATTTTTTATCTTATCTTTTATAATACAAATAATTTTTATTAATTATCATCCTCAATTGGACCAAATAGTTCATCAAATTTTGCTTCTAGTTCTTTCTGTAAATCATAACTGTCTTCACTAGCTTCTTGTGGTAAAATTGGTGCTTTCTCTTCTAAATCATTTAAGTCTAATATTTGATCTGTTGTCTCTTCTTTTATTATTTTTTCATTTTGTTCTTTTAGATTTAATTTTTCTGTATTTTGTATAGTATCATCTTCAAATAAATCATCTAAAGACTCTATCTTTAAGTCATTAACTTTCTCTTCTGTTTTATCTTCAACATAAGGATTATATGGATTATATTTTCTCCAATTTCCTCTTTCAATTTCTCCAATATCATTATGGCTAATTTCTAACTCTGCCATTTGTTTTGCCATTGGATGTTTAAAATAGTAAAATTTATTTGCTTTTACTGGTTTTATTCCTTTTTCATAAATAATACATAAATCATTATCTAATCTTCGAAGTTCATCTGGTGTCATTAATGCTCTTGCCATAACTTGATCAGATACACTTTTTCCTGTTCTCCAGTTTTGTCTATCACGATTTATAGAAACACTATCTCTTCCAATTGTTTTTTCACCTAAAGCTTTTGAAAAATATTCTACAGTTTTGTAGGAGTTACTTCCCAAAAATACATGTGTATCACAGTTACCCATAATAGTTTCATATGATTTTTCATAAACTGCTTCTAATTGGTCTACATTTTGTAAAATTACGCTAAATGAAATTCTTCTACTTCTTGATGTTGATATTTTTTTATCAAAATCTGGTATTTTACCTATGTTTGCAAACTCATCTAGTATAAAGAATGTTTGCTCTTTTAAAGCTCCACCATTTTGGTCTGCATAATCATATAATTGTTGTATCATCTGTGAAAAGAATATTGTTAATAAGAAATCATAAGCAGCATGAGTATCAGAAGATATTACATACACAGCTGTCCTTTTATTTCCAATTTGTTCAAAATCTATTGTATCTGTTGATGTTAGCTCTGCTATTTCTTTTGAGTCAAACTTACCTAATTTAGACTGCAATGTACTTAAAATAGAACTGTATGTTTTTTCTGGTGCAATTTCAATTGATTTATAATACATTCTTGCTGGATGATCATATGGAAGTTGACTAATTAATTCTGTTAATAAGTTATTTCCTCCATTACTATTAGCTGCCCTAACTAATTCAGCACAACTTGCCAAGTTTTGTTCTTCTTCAGGTCTAGTAGCAATTAAATAATAAATTAATGCTTTTAATAACATTTCAGCTGAATCATCCCAAAATGGGTCTGATTTTCCGCTTTCTGATTGTTGCCCTTTTACAATTGTATTTGCTATAACATCAACATCAATTTCTGATGAAATATGCATTAATGGATTATATCCATCACTATATTGTGGTCTAACTAAATTTAATACTTTAATTTCATATCCTTTTGACTTTAAATATCCTGCTGTTCTATCATAAAGTTCTCCCTTTGGGTCTGTAAATACATATGAACCTAAACATTGATATGCATTTGGAATTGAATAAGATGCAGATTTACCTGAACCTGATCCGACCTACTACTAATACATTTACATTTCCTCGTTTGTCTACTGGTAAATAATTATTTTCTGCTAAAATAATACCTTTATTTTTACTTAAAATTTGATATTGTTCTCCTCTTTGGCTCCAATCACTGGAACCATGCTCAATATCAGAATATTCATTTTTAGGTGCTGTTCTTACAAATCCAATAAAAAAGAATAGTGAATATACAATAGTAGTAACAAGTAAAACTGAAATATAATCTCCTACTATTCCATCTGTAAATAAATTTCCAAATGTTCCAAAAGGATTTGTTATTGATTTTGCAAATGTTTGTATAAATACCTGCATATCAAATTTCCCATTTAAGCCTGCTATATGAGAACTATATGCAAAAGGCGAAACAAATACTATGGCTATAAAAATCCATAGTATTGCAAATATTATAAAATTTTTTCTGTTTCTTCTTATTGCACCTTCTATTTTGTAGTTCATAAAATTCACCTACTCTTTTGTAAATTAATTATTTGGTATTGTCTCCAAGTTCTTCTCTATCCTTATTAGTTACCTCTGCTTTTATAGACATTCCTGCTTTTAAATCTGTACTTAATATTTCTCTTTTTAAGCTATTTGATACAACATTATAAGGTAGTCCCTTATCTTTAAAATATATTTGTGTATTAACTACTTCAATACTAAATTTTCCACTATCTTTAACTCCTGCTGCTCCTTCTATAGCCTCTCTTGGTATTGGCGAATTATTAGCTTTCTTTGCATTAACTGCCATAAAACTATTCCTCCTATTTTTCTTCTCTTATTTCAAATGCGAAATAAGATTTATATGGTTTTAATTTGCATTTTCCTTTTACTTCATTTGTTTTTTCATCAAAATAAAGTACTGGTTTTATCTCTTCTGTAGTCTCTGGATCTATAATAGATATAGGTCTTTTTAAGTTTGGTGTGTATTGAAATTCCTTATATTCTACTTTTTCTTCTGAATAAATGGTAGTAAATTGAAATGGTGTTGGTTTTTTAGTTATTTTAACCTCATCATCAATTAATATTCCATTATTAATAATTACTTTATCTTTTGCAAAAGATAAAATAACTAGTTGATTTCCATCTTTTTTTGGCTCATCAACATAAAAGGTCTTCTTGTTGTAATTTCCTATAAGTTCTTCTGTATGGTCTAATCTCTCTACTGTGTACTTAGGATATTCACTCAAGTATTCCTTTTTAGTTTTGTTTACTTGATAAATTACTGTTTTTACTCCTTCTGGATCTGTTATGCTAAAATGTTTCCCTTGCATAGCCTCCATTATTTTTACACCTCATTTCTATGTTTCAATCCATAGTTTCTCTTTTGTGTCACTACTTTTTATATTATAACTGAAAATAAGACATTTGTCAATATATAATTTATGTAAAGTTTATTTTCTTGGATTGAATTTTGATATTTCTCCTAGTTGTTTAAATATTGCTTTTTCTTCTTCAGTTAATTTTTTTGGTACTACTATTTTTACTTCTGCTATTAAATCTCCTCTTGTATCTTTGCTTGATCTATATCCTTTATTTGGTATTCTTATTTTTTCTCCACTTTGAATTCCCTGTGGAATATATACTTTTGTTTCATCATCCAAAGTTTCTATATTTGCTCTTATTCCTAAAGCCGCTTCCCATGGTGTTAGAAGTAAATCTGTATAAATATCATATCCTTTTAATTTAAATTTTTTATTGTCTTCTATTTTTATTTTAATTAATAAATCTCCGTTTTTTCCTCCATTTTCTCCCTGTTTTCCAAGTCCAATTAGTCTTATTTTCTCTCCATTTCTAATTCCCTTAGGGATAGTTACTGTATATGTTTTTATAGAACCATCAACTGCCTTTAGTGATATTTGCTTATCTAATCCATAAAATGCATCATAAATATTAATACATATTTCTGTTTCAATATTTTCTCCCTTCTTCGCTTTATTTTTTTTTGCAATTTGTTCATTATTATTTATATTTTCATTTGTTCCAAAAAACATATTTAATATAGTTCCTTTTTCTTCTTTACCTGAAAATGCTTTTTGTTGTTTTGCAAATTTAGAATTCCACATTCTATCATATTTTCTTTTTGATGCTGGAATTGAAAGTATTTTATATGCTTCATTGATATCTTTTATTTTTTCTTCTGCTAATGTATCTCCTAAATTTAAATCAGGATGATATTTTTTAGCAGCTTGTCTATATGCTTGTTTTATTTCATCAATTGAGACATGGCTTGTCTCTAAATCTAATATCTTGTAATAATTTTTTAATATCATTTTTAACATCCTCCCAAAAATTAGGTAAGCTTATTATATCATAAACTGATTAAAATTTCCAATAAAATTTTTACTTATTAATTATAAGTTGTCATTATATTTTATATTTATGTAGTTGCTTATTAACTCAATTATTATATATTATACAAAACTGATGGCGTGAAATTGATAGTAAGACCATATCTGATGATCATCATTTCCTATTTGCATTATTTTATAATATTCTTTTTTATATGTCTATAATATTTATAAATTTTCACAATTTATTATAAAAAAATGAATAAGAAATTAAAAAAAGTAAGTTAAAGAGGGTGTCCTAGAATAGGAACCCTCTTTTAATTTACTTCTTTTAGTTTAATTGCTTAAATTTCTATATTAATTTTTTTAAGCTCAAGCTCTCCACAAGCTGTTAGTATATATATAATAAAGCAAAAGTAGTACTATCGTGTGCTGCTTTTGTTTTTGCTTTGTCCTGTATTCAATTATCAATGTGCTAGTAAT
>CANQVM010000008.1 GCA_947627265.1 uncultured Clostridia bacterium
TAATTCATTATCTTGTCCCATTTTATACCTCTCTTTCTCAAGTTATTCGGAAATTCCGAACAACTCAAAATCTCTTTTATTTCTTCTATTTATATCATATTTCTAAAACTTTTTCAATGTTTTTGCGAAATTTTGTTCTTGTTTTTTATTTATATTTTTGTTTAATTCTATCAGAGATAATATCGGTGAATACCTGTTTATAATCTTGAATATCACCATCATTTGATTTTGGACAAATAAATACTGCAAATGGTAAATTATCTTTTATTTTTTTATCTTTATTATCCTTTGCCTTTTTCAGAGTATTCACCTACCTTTCCATCTTTAAATTATATTGCTTTAATCTTTGTCCTTATTACTAAAATATACAAGTGGTAAATCCCCTTAAGAGATTTACTTTTACAAAATTTTATCAAGAAAAAGGGTGATTTAAAATAACGGTTAGACTAATGAAAAAAACATCTTAAATTCCAAGAAGTCTGTGAGTTAGAAAATACAGAAGAATGTATGGCTTACATTATAATCATTCAAAGGATTTTAAAGAAAAGCCATTTAAATAATGGTCTAAAAAAACTAGACAATTAAGAGATAAATATAATGATAAGCAAATAGAAACTTTTAAAACACAATTGAATAAATTAAGCAGTCTATATTGTAAATAAAACATTATAAACTACCTATAAGTAGATTATGAAAAATTAAAGAAAAAAAAGAAGTGAATTTCATTTTTGATTTTCACTTCTTTTAACATTACTTTTCAATAATAACATATTTATAATTATGATTTTGAGCATATTTTTGAGCATTGCTGTTTTCTTGGCAATATATCGTTATTTCTTCAGAATCTCTATCATTAATAAACAAAAAGTCATCTCTATTACTATCATAATCAGAAATATTGGTACTACCATTAATATATACTTCAGATAAGTTAGGACATTTTTCTATTGCTCCTGCCAATATTTCTTTAACGCCATCTTCAATTACGATCGTTTCTATATTTTCACATTCATATATAAAATATTTGTTAATTAATTCGATATTGCTTATTGTAATTTTTCTTAAATTATTGCAATATGCAAATGTATAGTATTGTTCTACATTTGTAATTGTATTAGGAATGACATATTCTTTATCTTCTTTTCCAGCAGGGTAACATTCAATTATAGTCTTGTCATTATTATAAATAACACCATCTACATTTATATAATTCTTATTGTTTTCGCTTATATTAATTTCTCTTAAGTTAGAACATCCATAAAAAGTATATGTATTTTGTTCCCAAGCTCTTGCATAAGAATATGTATTATCATATACATTAATCAATGTATTGTCTGGAATATTTATTTTAGATATATTAGTAAAACTAAACGCTCCTGCATAAATTTTTTCTACACTTTTAGGTAATTCTATGTCATCTATACTTTTACAATTATAAAATGCATCAAATCCAATATATTTTAAATTATTAGATAATTGTACATCTTTTAAGTTAGTGCATCCATTAAAAGCATAATCGCCAATGCTCACAACACTATCTGCTAATTTTACATATTCTAGATTTTTAAAATTGCAAGATTCAATTTTTTCAATTCCAGAATGCACAACTATTTTTTTTACATCTTTATTTATATTAGACAAATCTGCTTTTCCATTACCATATACTCTAACGGTATTATAGATATTATAAATATAAAAAGCATTGTCTCCACTTTTACCTATATTGGTAGGAATTAACCCTACAATTATTCCTGCAAAAATTATAAAAAATGTGATTATTACACTTTTCAAATACCCTGTATTTTTAAATTTAAACTTAATTCCTAAAATAGTAAAAATCACTATATATATCAAAGCGTAAACAATTAATAAATTCATTTTTAACCTCCAAACTTTTTTATAATTATAGCATATATTTTGTAAAAATGTGTAATTTTACAAAACTTTTTAAATAACATTTCTAGAAAAGTATTATAATTCCAAATTCCACTCTTTTTTCAGTTGTTTTTCTGGATAAATTAAAATATTGGTTTCTTTTTCAAAATTTCTAATTACCTCATCTTTAGATTATAATTCAAATTTTTTACAAATCCATTTTATAAATTTTTTTACTGTTGTATAAAACTTATCTACTATTTTATGCAAATTAGTTGTTTGCTCATCTCTATGCACTTTTGCAGATAAAATATTGTGTTTTATTTACTTAAATTATCTAATCCACTCATTTATCTTGAGTCTGTCCGATGTATCAATCAAATATCGCAATCCCCTGGATAAGAAAATGTAACTTTTTTGTGTTTTCCAATTAAACCACCTACAAAAATAACAGAAGAACGCATTTGTCTCATTAGATCTTCTGGAATTTCATATTTATTAATTTTACTTGTATCAATAATTATTTTATTTGATTTTTTTATTACACTTCCTCCTAATTTTTTTAGTATTTCAAACATCATTTGTGTATCATGTATATTAGGTACATTATATAGTGTTGTTTTTCCTGCATTTAAAATAGTTGCTGCTATAATTGGTAACGCTGCATTTTTTGATCCTGATATTTCTACCTCTCCTTCAATTTTCTTTCCTCCTTTTATTATGTACTCTGACATTTTTCTCCCACCTTTCACATTATTTTGCTATATATTATGTATTCTTTACGTAAAAAGTGAATAATAAAAAGAGAAGTTCTCTTTTTATTATTCACTTTTTTTTATAATTATTATTTACCATAATAGCTATCTAAAAGAATTTGCTTTATTTCGCTTACTAGTGGAAGTCTTGGGTTTGCTGTTGTACATTGATCTTCAAATGCACGGTCAGCTAACATATCTATTTTAGCTAAAAATTCTTGTTCATCAATTCCTGCTTCTTTGAAAGACTTTGGAATATTCATATGTGCATTCATCTCTTTTATTTTTTCAATTAAACTGTTTATTCCTTCTTCTTTATTTTTTGCATTTAATCCTAATTTTTTTGCTAATGTATAATATTTTTCATCTGCAATAAAGTATTCATATTTTGGAAATGATACAAACTTAGTTGGTTTACTACTATTATATTTTATAACATATGGTAGTAAAATAGCATTTAATCTACCATGTGGTAAATGAAATTCTGCACCTAGTTTGTGTGCAATTGAATGATTAATTCCTAAGAAAGCATTTGTGAATGCCATCCCTGCAATTGTACTAGCATTATGCATTTTTTCTCTTGCTACTTTATCATTTCCATTGTCATATGCTTTTTCTAAATATTTAATAACAAGTTCTACTGCTTTTTCTGCTAATCCATCTGTATAATCAGATGCCATATTTGAAACATATGCTTCAAGACTATGAGTTAAAACATCCATTCCAGTATCAGCTGTAATAGATTTTGGTAGGCTCATAACTAAGTCTGGGTCAATAATTGCTACATCTGGAGTTAGTTCATAGTCTGCCAAAGGATATTTTTTATTTTTTTCCTTGTCTGTAATAACAGCAAATGAAGTTACTTCTGAACCAGTTCCTGATGTTGTTGGAATTGCTACCATTTTACATTTTGTTCCTAGTTTTGGAAATTTATAAGTACGTTTTCTAATGTCCATAAATTTTAATTTTAATCCCTCAACATCAGCTTCTGGATTTTCGTAAAATAGCCACATTCCTTTTGCTGCATCAATTGGGCTTCCTCCACCTAATGCAATAATTACATCTGGTTTGAAGATTTTCATGGCTTTTACACCTTTATTTATAGTATCAAAAGATGGATCAGATTCTACTTCACTAAAAATTTCAGAATGAACATATTTGTTTCTTTTTCTTAAGTGATATAAAATTTTATCAACATATCCTAATTTCATCATAGATTCATCAGTTACAATAAATGCTCTTTCTATATCTGGCATTTTTTCTAAGTATCCTATTGATCCTGCTTCAAAATAGATTTTTTCTGGAACTTTAAACCATTGCATATTAACTCTCCTTTTACTTGTTCTTTTTATATTAATTAAATTAACAGATGAAACATTTGCCGTTGTTGAATTTTTACCAAATGAGCCACATCCAAGAGTAAGTGATGGCATATTTGTATTATATATATCTCCAATAGCTCCATGTGTAGATGGTGAATTCACTATAATTCTACCTGCTTTCATCTTTTCAGAGAATTTTAATATGGTTTCTTGGTTTTCTGAATGTATAACTGCTGAATGTCCAAGTCCTCCAAATTCCAATAATTTTTCTGCTTTTTCTAATCCTTCTTTTTCATTTTTTACAATATAGTAAGTCAATACTGGACTTAGCTTTTCTTTTGAAAATGGATATTCTTGTCCTATTCCTTCTTCATATACAACTAACACTTTTGTATCTTCTGGAACTTCAAACCCAGCTTCTTTAGCAATTGTATATGGCGATTGACCTGGCACTTTTGATTTTATTTTGTACCCAAATTCTTCATTATATTCAAACATACTATCTTGTAACTTTTGTTTCTCTTCTTGACTTACAAAATAGCATCCAGCTTGTTTCATTAAATCTTCAAATTCTTCATATATATCTTTATCTACTAAAACAGCCTGCTCAGATGCACATATCATACCATTATCAAATGATTTTGAAAGTACTACATCATTTACTGATGTTTTTAATTTTGCTGTTTTGTCAATATAACAAGGCACATTTCCTGGTCCTACACCTAATGCAGGTTTTCCACATGAATATGCAGCTTTAACCATTCCTGTTCCGCCTGTTGCTAAAATCAAATCTACTCCTGGATGATTCATTAATATTCTTGTAGCTTCTATACTTGGTTTTTCGATCCATAAAATACAGTCTTTTGGAGCTCCTGCTTTAACAGCTGCATCTCTTAAAATTTCTGCTGCCTTAGAACTACATTTTTGTGCTGATGGATGAAATCCAAATATTATTACATTTCTTGTTTTAGCAGATATAATAGATTTAAACATTGTTGTTGATGTAGGATTTGTAACTGGAGTTACTCCTGCAATGATACCAACTGGTTCTGCTATTTCAACATAATCTTCTTCATCATTTTCATTTACAATTCCAACTGTTTTTTGATATTTTATGCTATGGTAGATGTATTCTGTTGCAAACATATTCTTTGTTATTTTATCTTCATAAACACCTCTTCCAGTTTCTTCTACTGCCATTTTTGCAAGTTCCATATGGTGTTCTAATCCTGCCATTGACATTGCCTTTGTTATATTATCTACTGTCTGTTGATCTAATTTTAGATATTCTTCAGATGCTTTTTTTGCTCTTTTTACAAGGTCATCAATCATTACTTGAATTTCTTTTTCATCTTGATTTTTATTTTCTGACATTAAAATTCCTCCTTACTTGTTTTTGTTTATTTTAACCACTTTTATTATATATTATTTGTTTTTTTTGTCAAGAACAAAAAATACATAAAAACGTTTTAAAATTTTATTAATTTGCCAGTTAGCCTATTTGCAAATTATAAATTTTCAAAAATCTATATTATTATAATAAATAACCACTTAAAATATAAAAATCTGTACATCTTATATTTTAAGTGGTTTATAATATATAATTTCTTAATTATATATATAATTTTGAGGATTAACATGTTCTCCATTAATTCTTATTTCAAAGTGTAAATGTGGACCGGGTTGAATTTCCTGTTGTTCCAACTGCAGCTATTGTTTCTCCTGCTGTAACTTGTTGTCCAACTGAAACATACATTTTACTTGTATGCGCATACCATGTTTCTACTCCATTTCCATGATTCACTTTAACTAAATTTCCATATGATCCATTATAACTAGCATAAGTTACCACTCCATCTGCTACAACTTTAATTGGAGATCCATTTTTCGTTGCTATATCTAGTCCTGTATGTGTTGATTTTCTTATACTGCTACTTTCACCATATCTTGATGAAATTGTTCCTGATATTGGATTGCATGCTAATTTAATTCCTTGAATAGTTGGCATTGAATCTATTTGTGCTTGTAATTTTTCTTCTTCTATTTTTTGTTCTAATTTTCCTTGTATTTCTTTTTTTGCAATTTCAATTTTGGTTGTTTTTACATCTTCTATATTTTGTGTATATTTTTCTATTATGCTTAAATTTTCTTGATTTAAGTTATTTATTGTATTCAATAATTCTTCTGCTTCTTCTAACGTATTAACTGCTTCAACTTCTTTATTATTAAGTGCAATTTCATAATATTTATAAGTAACAATTAAATTTTGTTTTACCTGATCTATAACTTCAGCTTCATTTGTATTAAATGTTCTTTCTATAAGTTTTAGCTTATATTCTGTAGTTTCTTTCATATCTATACTATCAACATTTTTTTCATCATTTTGTGTTAAATTTTCTTTTATACTTTCTTCTAAAGCTTTTTTACTTTGAACATACCCTATTTCTTTTCCAGATATACTTACCTGACAGCTTGGTTTATATTTAATTAAAATTATCGCGATTATAAAACCAAATGCAACTATTGTAATGTTAAAATACTTTATGATTTCTTTTGTATAGTATTTAATTTTCCTGTTTAAAATATAAATTCACTCTCCTTTTTGATTGTGTTTTTAAAACGCGACTGGCTTTTATTATACTATATATTCTTTACAAAAGCAAATTATGTATACATGTTTTAGAAGAATTTGTCATATTTAATTAAAAATATTCACTAATTTTTCCATATTTTCCAACTTTTTATCTTTTTTTCTCTATTTTTCTTAATTTTCATTGCTTTTTTATATTATAAAATAAAATGTTTTATTTTTATATTTATTAATATTTGCATTATTAACTTATAAGTTATATATGTATATTTTAGTTTCTGTAAATTTAAACTATAAAATGCTATTATGTGGCTAAAGAATAGGAAGGTGATACAAATGGCATTAGACTATAGTGTTATTGGTCAAAGAATAAAAAGAGCAAGACTTGCTAAAAATTTAACACAAGAAGATCTAGCAGAACAAATTGACATTTCTGTTGCTTTTTTAAGTAGAGTAGAAAGAGGTAATTCTCATATAAATTTAAAAAGATTAAATCAATTGTGTGGATTATTAGATGTTTCAGAAGGATATATTTTAAATGGTGCATCTAGTAGCTCAACAAATTATCTAGATAAAGAGTTTTCAGAATTATTAAAAAGTTGTTCTTCAGAAAAACAAAGACTTATTTATAACATAGCAAAAGTAATTGCTGACTCTGATTCTGAATTTGAAAATTAATGTTTAAATTTTTAATATTTATATATTATTGTCAGATAATAACAAATCAATTATCTAAAAAATATTATCAATCAAATTTTAAAATTTGATTGATAATATTTTTTTATTATGTTATTATAATATCCGGAAAAAATGTTAATACTATTAAAAATTAGGAGGTAAATGATGAAATTTAAACAATGGGATGGTTTCCAAAGTGGAGATTGGGAATCAGAAATTAATGTAAGAGATTTTATTCAAAAGAATTATACTCCTTATAATGGAGATGCTTCTTTTTTATCTGGAACAACTGAAAAAACCAAAAAGCTTTGGAATGAAGTCTTAGAACTCTATAAAAAAGAACATACTTCTGAAGGTAGTGTATTAGACATAGATACAAAAACAGTTTCAACTATTTCTTCACATGAAGCTGGATATATTAATAAAGATTTAGAAGTTATTTATGGACTTCAAACAGATAGTCCTTTAAAAAGAGCAATTATGCCTTTTGGAGGTATTAGAATTGTAGAAAAATCCTGTGAAGCTTATGGAAGAAAAGTAGATACTGAAGTTGAAGAAATTTTTCATAAATATAGAAAAACTCATAATGATGGTGTTTTTGATGTATATACTCCTGATATAAGAACTGCAAGATCTTCTCATTTATTAACTGGACTTCCAGATGGTTATGGTAGAGGAAGAATTATTGGAGATTATAGAAGAATTGCTTTATACGGTGTAGATGTTCTAATTGAAGAAAAGAAAAAAGAATTAGATGTATTAAATGTAGATGAACTTACCGAAGAAACAATTCGCCAAAGAGAGGAAATTAGTGAACAAATTAGGGCCCTAAATCAATTAAAAGCTATGGCATCTAAATATGGCTTTGATATTTCAGAACCAGCTTCGAATGCAAAAGAAGCGGTTCAATGGTTATATTTTGGATATTTAGGAGCTATTAAAGATCAAAATGGTGCTGCTATGAGTCTTGGAAGAACTTCTACTTTTTTAGACATATATTTTGAAAAAGATCTAAAACAAGGTATTATCACAGAAGAAGTAGCACAAGAAATTATGGATCATTTTGTTATGAAATTAAGGTTAGTTAGATTTCTTAGAACTCCAGAATATAATGAACTATTTAGTGGGGATCCTGTATGGGTGACTGAAAGTATTGGTGGTATGGGAATTGATGGAAGAACCCTAGTTACTAAAAACTCATTTAGAGTTTTGCATACTTTAGAAAATTTAGGTCCTGCACCAGAGCCAAATTTAACTGTTCTATGGTCTACAAGATTACCTGAAGGATTTAAGAAATTCGTAACTGGATTATCTATAAAAACCTCTTCTATTCAATATGAAAATGATGATTTAATGAGAATAACTTTAGGAGATGATTATGGAATTGCATGTTGTGTATCTCCTATGAAAATTGGTAAACAAATGCAATTCTTTGGTGCAAGAGCAAACCTAGCAAAAACTTTATTGTATGCTATTAATGGCGGTAAAGATGAATTATCTGGAAAACAAATAACACCAAAATTTGAATCAATTACTTCTGAATATTTAAATTATGATGAAGTCATGGAAAAATTTAATCAAATGATGGACTATGTAGCAAAAATTTATATAAAAGCTTTAAATGCTATACACTATATGCATGACAAATACTCTTATGAAGCAATTGAAATGGCTTTACATGATAGAGAAATTTACAGAACAATGGCATGTGGAATTGCAGGATTATCTGTAGTCGCTGACTCTCTATCTGCTATTAAATATGCTAAAGTAAAAGTAATAAGAAATGAAAATGGTTTAGCTGTTGATTATAAAATTGAAGGTGATTTTCCTAAGTTTGGTAATGATGATGACAATGTTGACCAAATTGCTGTTGATATTGTAAAAACATTTATGAATAAATTAAGAAAACACCATACTTATAGAAATTCAACCCATACATTGTCTATACTAACAATTACATCAAATGTAGTTTATGGTAAAGCAACAGGTAATACCCCAGATGGTAGAAAATCAGGAGAGCCATTTGGTCCAGGTGCAAATCCTCTTCATGGGAGAGATAAAAATGGTGCTTTAGCTGTTATGAATTCAATTGCAAAATTACCTTTTGACTCAGCACAAGATGGTATTTCTTATACATTTTCTATTACCCCTGGTACACTTGGAAAAACTGAGGAAGAAAGAATAAATAATTTGGTAAATATGTTAGATGGATACTTTGCACAAACAGGTCACCATATTAATGTAAATGTATTTGATAGAAGCTTATTAGAAGATGCAATGGAACATCCAGAAAAATATCCACAATTAACAATTCGTGTTTCTGGTTATGCTGTAAACTTTACAAAATTAACAAGAGAACAACAATTAGATGTAATAAATAGAACAATTCATGAAAGAATTTAATATTTTTCCTATATAACTTAGCTCTTTTTAAGCAATCTAGAATAGAGCTAAGTTATTCTATACATATTTGTGTAATGAAAAACATTATTTTTAATTATATTATATGTAAGGAGCATTATAAATGGAAGAACAAAATTTAAGATATTATGCTAAAGTTCATTCAGTTGAATCTTTTGGTACTGTAGATGGTCCAGGTATTAGATTTGTACTTTTCTTACAGGGTTGTCATTTACAATGTAAATACTGCCATAATAGAGATACTTGGGATATGAATGTTGGAAACTATAAGTCCTTAGATGATATTTATAATAAAATAATACATTATAAAAATTATATTTGTCCTAATCGGTCGGAGTTACAGTAACTGGTGGAGAACCTTTACTTCAATCTAAGTTTATCTTTGAACTTTTTACTAAATTAAAAGAACAAAATATACACACTTGTATTGATACATCAGGTTTGCTTGTCTTAACAGAAGATGTAAAAAAAGTACTTTCTTTAACTGATTTGGTGTTATTAGATATTAAACATATTAATGATGAAAAGTGTAAAAAACTAGTTGGAAAGTCTAATAAACTTGAACTTGAATTTGCTAAATATTTAAGTGATAACCAAATCTCAATGTGGATTAGACAAGTTATAGTTCCTGGATATACTAATGATACACAAGATTTATTAGACCTAAAACATTTTATTTCCACCTTAAAAACAGTAGAAAAAGTAGAATTATTACCTTATCATGATATGGGAAAATATAAGTGGAAACAACTTGGATTTAAGTATGACCTAGAAGATGTAAGAAATTGTACTATAGATGATATATCAAAAGCAAAAAAGGTTTTAGGAATTACCTAAAACCTTTTTTATTATTCTATTAATTTATACTAGTTTATAACGTTATTATTTTAATTTACATTCCTAACAATTTTAATTCTATATTTTCCATTTTATATTTTCCGTTTACCAATTTAAATTCTACCAAAGTATTTTCTAATGTTTCTTCATTTTGTCTTAAATCAGTTGTAAAATATAGCTTTATTTGAGGTATTTCTACTTGATTTGTAATAATTTCTTTAAATGCTTCTGCCATATGTTTTTCATCTTCACATATTAAAATTAACTGTGGCATATTGATAAATCCTGAATCTCCTGATATAAAATTTGCATAGAAATCCATATATAATCTCATTTTTTCCACTAATTTTTTTTGCCAATCTTGTTCTCTTCTTACTACTTCAAATACAAATTGTATTGATTTGTTATTTTTAGTTAATTTAACAGCTCCACCTGTCGCTTTAAATATTTTTCCTGCTACTTTTGCATTAATTGCAGGTTTTACAATGTAACTGTCAAATGCCTTTACTTTTCTTAAATAAGCAATTAAAGTTTGATTTCCCGCTAATCTTTTTTTAATCATATTAACTGGTTTCGTGTTATCAGATGGTTGCCATTTGCATTCTACTTCTTTTGAATTTAATAAATATTTACCCATTTTCTCTAAGCAGTAAATTCTATAAATTCCTTTTCCTTCATCTGAAGTAAAATAATATCTTGTTAAAATTTTAGACTTTATTAATTGCTCCAATTTATTATTTAATTTGTCTTGTGACTTTGGATCAAAGCCTTTTATCTCAAGCATTTGATATAATTGTCTTGAAGTAATAAATTCAAATTCATTTACTAAATCTAATATTTCGAAATGGATTTCATTAATATGTCCGACATTAATCTTTTGTACAATTTGATTCATTGACACATACCCATCTTTTCCATCAAAAGTTTTTATTTCTCCTTCTCTAATTGCAAAAGGTGATACTTGTGCTTTTATTTGGTTATCTTTAACCATTTTACTTCCTCCCTTTGGATATTTTTATAATTTAATATTATATTTTTATTTTTCATTTATACAATTAATAATTTTACTTTTTTCTTATCTTTATCAATCTTTTTTATATATACTTCTAGTTGTTGCCCATACTCAAGACCTTCTTCGTATTCTGCCATTCCAACTAAATTTGGTGTTAATTCTATAAAAATTCCATTTTTATGTTTTTCTGTTTCTCTAACAATTCCCTTTACTTTTTGTCCTGATGTAAATCTTTCTACATTTTGCTCCCATGAACCTAATGTTTCTTTATACGATAAAATTATCCTTCCTGTATTTCTATTAATAGATTTTACCACAATATCAACTTTTTGTCCAATTTTTAATCTTTCATATGGAGTTTTTATTCTTGCAACAGATAAATCTTCTATATAAATCAGACCTACAACTCCACCACCAACTTCTACAAAAGCCCCATATGGTTTTATACTTTTTACAATTCCTGTTAACTTCTCTCCTATTTGTAGCTCATTTTTTACCCAATCTAAAGCTTCTTTTTGCACTTGTTTTCTTGATAAAATAATATTATTATCTGTTATTTCTTTTACTTTGAATTGTACAAATTTGTGTACTTTTCCTGTACATAAATTTGCTTTTGGTAATCCATCTTCTTCTATTTGAATTCCTTCTACTTCTTCTCTAGGAATTATCCCTCTTAATCCATCTTCAAATTTTATGGAAAGATTATAATTTTCATCGCATTTTTCAACCAATCCCTGTAAAACTTCATTTTTTTGTATATATTTTTCTATATTTTCATTATCTAATTTTGTTATTTCGTTGTTCCATCCTTCTGGCTTAAATTTTAATGTATTCATTTGTTTTTCTACCTCTTTTTTCATATGTTTAATTATATTATATAAATATTTATTTTAATTGTAAATACTTTTTAATTAACTTTTAAGTATCTTTTTTATTTCTATATCTGTTAAATATCTCCATTTTCCTAATGGTATATCTTTAACAGCTATATCTCCTATTTTACTTCTATGCAATGCTAAAACTTTGTATCCTATAGCTTCACACATTTTTCTTACTTGTCTATTTTTCCCCTCATGAATAGTGATTTCCAATCTAGATATATTTTCTTCTTTATCTGTTTTTAATATTCTTACTTTTGCAGGACTTGTTGTATAGTCTTCTATTTTTATACCTTCTTTTAATTTATTTACCTTTTCTTGCTCAATAATACCTTTTATAGTAACTGTATATGTTTTATTAATTTGATGTTTTGGATGTGTTACTTTATATACAAAGTCACCATCATTTGTAAGAATTAATGCACCAGATGTGTACATATCTAGCCTTCCAACAGGTACTAGTCTTTTATTTGTTTTTACTAAATCTAAAACTGTATTCCTATTAAACTGGTCTTTTGCTGTTGTTACATATCCAATAGGTTTATTTAACAAAATATATATATATTTATTTTCTAGTTTTATTACCTTTCCATTGTATATTACCTTATCTACATTTGGTATTATTTTTGTTCCTGGCTCTGTTACAATCTTATCATTTACTTTTATTTTACCTTGCATAATCAATTCTTCTGAAGCTCTCCTTGAAGCAATTCCAGCTTGTGCTAGATATTTTTGTAATCTAATTTCTTCCAAGTTTATTTTCCTTTCTTTTAGTTTTTGCTTTCTTTAAGTTTATCTATAATGTTTTTTAAATATATAGGTAATTCTGCTTTTAAAAACATCTCTTTCTTTGTTATAGGGTGCTTAAATTTTAGGCTATAAGCATGTAAGCATTGACCCTCAATATTCCATTGGTTTTTAGCATTAGAATATGTTGAATCTCCTATAATTGGATATCCAATTTGTGATAGATGTACTCTTATTTGATGAGTTCTTCCTGTTTCAATTTTTATTTCTAATAATGTACAATTATATTTTGGAAATCTTTCTATTACTTTAAAATGAGTAATGGCTTCTTTTCCTTCTCTTATAACTGCCATTTTCTTTCTATCTTTTTGGCTCCTTCCAATTGGCATATTAATAGTTGCTTCTGTTTCTTTTACTATACCTTTTACAAGTGCAATATAAGTTTTTTGTACCTCATGATTTTTTATTTGTTCGCTCATATTTATATGTGCTTTATCGTTTTTTGCAACAATTAATATACCTGATGTGTCTTTATCTAATCTATGTACAATTCCTGGTCTAATTTTTCCTCCAATCCCCGATAAGGAATCTTTGCAAATTGCCATTAGGCTATTTACTAATGTTCCATCTGGATTTCCATTTGCAGGATGCACAACAAGCCCTTTTGGCTTATTAACAACTATAATATCATTATCTTCATAAATAATTTCAATAGGTATTTCTTGTGCTTTTATAGAAATTTCTTTTGGTTTCTCTTCTTCTAGTGTTATCATATCATTTTCTTGTATCTTATAAGATGATTTTGTCTTTTCTTTATTTACTAAAATCTTTCCATTTTCTATAAGGCGCTGAATTGCAACTCTTGAAAAATCATTATTAATACTAGATAAATAAACATCTATTCTTTTATTTTTATCTTCCTTTTTTATTATAAATTCTCTCATAACTGCTTCCCATTATTTTTATTTAAAAACTATTTTACCTCATTAATTTTATATACTACAAAATAATCATCACTATAAAGTTCTTCGTATTTTTCATCTTTTGTTTTATTTATAAGCATATTCATTTTTGATTTTTTATAAGAAATTATATGTGTAATTTTATATTTATTAAAAGTATCCTCATAGAATTTACCTATACCAGAAGTGTTTATAAAGTCCATAAAGATATCATCTTCCTTTCCACTGAATTTTGGGTCATACAAATCTGCTCTAGAATCTATAAATACAGGTATTCCCCTATATAACATATAACTTCCATAATTATACTCATTATAAAATCTAGCTTTTCCTAAATCAATATTATTTAAAATATAATCACATGCTTGGACTGGGTAAGAAGCTTCATCTATATATTCATCGTTTAACTTATTTTTTACCATATAATAACTAAATACTAGCATAATTATAGTTATTATTAATATTCCAATTATATTTGTAATCTTTTCTTCTACTTTTTCTATTCTTATTTTTGTATGTTCTGCCATCGTACTTAGCACTAACCTATTTAAGACAACTGAATTTATAAGCACAAACATCGTAACTTGTCTTTTAGTTACTAACATAAGATAAAATAATCCCGCTAGCATAAATAAATCACATAATCTAATTTTAGCTTTTGTAAATATTAAAATTGCTAATAATATTACTAAAGTACACATTACTTCAGTATCATTTGCTAATGTCATCGGTTGATGTTCATTAATATTTTGTGTTGTATTTCCTTGCATAGTTTTCATTAAATATGTATATGGAGTGGTTCCTAATGGTGTTAATAATCCTGTAAATAAACATATTATCATTACTAAAATTAACCATTTTACATTATCATTTTTTGTTAATTTTATTTTATATGGATTTTGTAATTCTTTAGTTCTTTTTATTTTTATTTTATCGACTTTTTCTTCTAGTTCTTTTAATTGCTTTTCCAATTCTTTTATTTTATCTTTATTTTTTTCATCTTTTGATAATTTTTTAATTTTATTTTTTAACTGTTTAATGCTTTTTTTTCTATATACAATAGCTTCTGAAAAACATGCAATTAAATACTCTGCAATATATGGTAAATATAAGATAAAATAAAATGGAAATACTGCACAATGCATATTAGCTATTAAAATCGGAATTATAATTAATCCCACAGCATATCTCTTCTTCTTTGTATCCAAAAATTTTTCTATTAAATATATTGTTAATACAAATAATATGAATGTTACTAACTGTGCTCTAGCTGCAATATAAGATTTTATTAAATACATCGAACCTATTGTTATTACAAATGAAATTAATTTATTTTTTGTAAGCTTTGAATTTACAAAGTAAAGTGTAATTCCTAAAACCACAGATAAAATACATGTTGTAATATAAATTCCATCCATACTAAATAAATTATAAATTAAATATGTAAGCAAATCATACCCCCAATGTGGATATGTATAAGGTAAGTTTTCATGCCACGAAAATGGGTCTTGCATATCAACTCCCTTTTGTAGGATATGTTCACCTATTTTTATTGTATAAAAAGTATCGTTTTGTAAAGTTCTTGGTGTTAGTGCTATACAAAAAATACCTATTAATATAACTGCTAATATAGTAAATTTAACACTTGAGATTAATCTATTATTTTTCTTATTATCTTTATTATTTGTATTTTCTTCTTTACTATTTTTATTTTCCATTATATTACTCCTTTTGTAACTTCTGATTAACATTATAACAAAAAAAATCTCAAAAGACTATACTTTTGAAATTTTTTATAATATTATTTTATTGTATTTTAATTTTACAATTTATCTATTATTTTATTGCACATTTTTATTTATACAGCTTCTTGATTTTCTGTTTCTTCTTGTTTGTCATCATTTTTTTCTTCTATAACTTCTAAACTTCCAATTGAAACTTCATAAGCAATTCGTGTTTCCACTGTACCATCTTCATATTTTTTTTCATAAGATCTAGATTGTACTCTACCTACCACTTTTACTTGACTACCCACTTCTAAGTTTTGGCAGAATCTGGCTGTTCTTCCCCATGCAATACATGGAATATAGTCAGATTTATTATATGCTCTATTTACAGCAAGTAAAAGATCTGAAATTTCTCTTCCAAATGGTGTTTGTCTATATATTGGTTTTTTACAAATATATCCAACTAAAACAACTTCATTTGTTATTGTATCTTTTCTTACCATTTCGTTTTCTTCTTCATTTTCAGTTTCTTTTTCTTCTATTTCTATAATGTCTTTCGCAAAAACAGTTAGTATTAGTCTATTTTTTTCATTTTCATAGCTATTATATGATCTAAATTGACCTTTTACTAATAGCTTTTTTCCTTCTTGCAAAGTATCTTCTTTAATTATTCTTTCAGAAACTGTAATTGGTATAATATCGCTATTTCCACTTAAACGAGGTATTACCAAATTAAAAACATAAAATCTTTCTCCATAAATTTCATGACTGAATTTTTTTTCTCCTGTAACTTTACCAACTAATGTTAAATAGTTGTTTTCTAAATAATTAGTATCCAATTTCTTTTCCTCCCTATTTTTTAATCTTTCATCCAAATACAAAATTATATTTAATTTTGCATAAGTTAGATGTAATTTTTAAATTTACATTACTAACTTTATAGTATATTTTTCTTTACGCACAATCAATTTACATTTACTATTATACACCATTTTTTTGGTTTTGTCTACATAAAAAGTTAATTTTGTTCAAAAATGTTAAATTTTTCCTATATTGGTTTAATTATAGTATCGTAATAGATTAAAAATATAATATATATCATTAAAATTTCGTATGTTTTTAACTTATTATTTTCATTGATATTTATCATTTTTTCTCCAACTTCTATTACTTTTCCTTTTGCATTTTTTATATTTCTTTGTAAATAGATTAATATATCAGTTTCTGTTATGCTAGATACTGTAACTGTTGCCTTTTGATTAAGTCCATAAGTAATAATATTTACCTTACTTTTTGGAGATATACTAAATTTTATATTAACATCAGTATTAATAAATAAGTATTTAGATTTTAAACAAAGCTGTTCAATTGCATATTCTTCTTGTTTAAAGTTATTTAAATCTGAATTAATAATAATTGTTTCAAATTTTATGTTTTTTATATTTCCTATACTTTTTTTGTTAATATTTATTAATTTAATTTCATCCTTTTTTAAATATGCATTTATATTATCAAAACTTTTATGATCTGAAATTACTCCAATAAAAGTCATTTTCTATCCCCTTTGTTTATTCTTTATATATTATTATTTACTAAGTTTCCATATTTATACATTAATTATTTTTCATTTGTGTTCCATTTATATCTATTGTATAATTATCTTTGTAAATTAAATTTGATACTGTTACTATTTCAAATCCCTTGTTTTTTATATTTTTTATTAGCATATTTAAACTGTCTGCTGTATGCTCTGTTCCATTATGACTTAATATAATATCACCTTCTTTTATTTTATTTTTCATGCGATCCCACATTTCTTCTCCTGTCTTACCTGTATAATCTAAAGTATCTAAGTTCCATTGAATTGTTTTATAACCATTTTCTTCTGCTGCTTTTATTACTGTATCATTGTATTCTCCATAAGGTACTCTATATAACATCGTTTTGCTTCCTGTTATTTTTTCAATCTTTTCATTGCTCTTTTCTATTTGACTTACATTTTCCTCGTAGCTTAGGTTATTTACATGTGGATGTGTATTACTATGACTTGCTATTTCATGCCCAGCTTCATATATTTTTTTTACTGCATCTGGAAACTTATCCATCCAATCTCCCACCATAAAAAAAGTGATTTTTGTATTATTTTCTTCTAATGTTTTTAATATAGAGTCTATATCATCTGCATTCCATGCACAGTTCATAGTAAATGCTACCTTTTTTTCTTCTGTTTGTACATTGTAAATAGGCAGACTTTTTTGCACATTAGTTGATGTTTGGATTGTATCTTGGCTTTTATTGTTTATATTATTTGCTACGCAAAATAAAACAACTACTGTAATTATTGAAACAACATATGTGTATATTTTTTGTTTATTAAATACGAAAAACATAAAAAAAACCTCCAAGATTAAGCTACTTTAATTGTATGCTTACTCTTGGAAGAAAATTCATTTTTTATAACCTTTTCATCAAAAATTATTATTCTATTATTATTTTAAAAATCTTAAACTATAATATACTATTTTATAAATTTTACAGACAAAATATTTCAACTTTTATCATTTTTATTCATATGATATATAAACAACACATATGTTGTTAGAAAGGATTGAGAAATATGGAAATGGATAAAAAACCTCATTGCCCAGTTTTAGATGTAGATGGTGTTATTTCGGGAGGTAAACAATTTGATCTTGATATTACTTTACCTGAAGATAATCGCGATGTAATTTACGGTGTTGTAAAAAATTGTTTTAAGGAGCCTGTTGATAATGCTGTTGTAAAATTAGTAGAAGTTATTTGCGAACATGGCAAAGAAGAAAGAAGACCAATTGGCCATACTTTTACAGATAAAGAAGGAGAATTCGTTTTTGGACCTTTATGCCCTGGAAAAGAATATGCATTACAAATTTGGGTAAATGATACTAAAAAAATTAAAATTTGTGCTAAATGTCATCATGAGGGAAAATGCTTAAAAGGAGAAAAATGCGATAAGTGTGACTGTTTTATCGATGATAAAACAGAAATATGTGACAAATGTGACAAAAAAGAAGATTATCTAAAAGAAGAAGATTTCAAAGAATTAAATTTCTAATTTAAAGTTATTTTTTATTCTTTAATAATCTTGTTTGATAAAATTAAAATAGGTATTTACTTTAAAATTTTTGTTTAAATACCTATTTTTTATTAATATTGTTTATAAATTATTATGTCTATGTTTATTTATATATTATAATTATAATATTATATTTTGTGTATTATATTTAGTTTATCACATTATTCCCATCTTTTTTGCTATTTGTTTTCCCTTTTTCATCATTGTTTTTTTATTCATCATTCCTGTTTCTGTATATAACATTACTAATCCTGTCGTTAGTAATCCTCCTATCATTACACCTTTTATAAATTTCATAATTTTCACCTCTCTTTTTTTATTTATTATTTGTGTTTTCACCTTTTTTATACAGTTTTATTATGGAATATATTTCATTTATAGCAATTGATGCTAAAAAAATCCCAAAACTTTTTCTTAAAATGTTAACATCTGTATTTAGAGATATGTTTGCTCCTATAATAGCTCCTAGGATTCCCATTACTGTTATAATAACTGCTAATTTTAAATCTATATTTTTATTTTTTAAATTTACTATAATTGCAACAATTGAAGTTGGAATAAAAAAGATTAAATTTGTTGCCTGTGCATTATGTTGTTCAATTCCTAATATAAATGTAAGAAGAAATATTAAAATAGTTCCTCCACCCATTCCTGTTCCACTTACAATTCCTGCAACAATTCCCATTAATATTTCAGCCATATTTTCTCCTATTTTTTTTAGTTATATTTAACTTGTTATCATTTTGAAAGATACATAAATTAATAATATTGTAAATGCAATTTTAAACCATTTTTCTGGTAGCTTCTTTAATAATTTTGCTCCAATATATCCTCCTATACTTCCACCTATAGCACAAAGAATAGCAGTTTTCCAGTTTATATAATTTCCCTGATAATAGAAAAAACTACTAGTTACCACCATTGGCAATATACAAAATACAGATGTTCCTCTTGCTTTTTTATCTTCCAATTTTAATAAATATATAAATGCTGGTACGAGTATCATTCCTCCACCAGTTGAAAATAATCCGCTTATAATGCCTGCTAATATTCCTATTAATATCTTTTTTACCATAATAAAAACCTACTTCTTTATAGTAGGTTTTCCAATTTTTATTATTTTATTAGTTTTAATATATTTTATTTTAATTTTTACATATTTTTAATAACTTTTTATATGTTTTACTATAATAAGTTTTTTATAATTTTATTCTATATTTGATGGTGGTTCGTAGTATTTTGTTCCAACCATTTTATCAGGAAGATATTGTTGTTGTACATAGTTACCTTCAAAGTTGTGAGGATATAGGTAACCTTCGTGATAGCCTAGTTCCTTCATTTTTTCTATTGGTGCATTTCTAATATGCATTGGTACTTCGCCAGTATCTTTAGTTTGTACATCCTCTAAAGCTTTATTTATTGCCATATAAGAGTTATTTGATTTCTTTGAGGTTGCTACATATATAGCTGCTTCTGACAATAATATTCTTGCTTCTGGCATTCCAATTGCATGTACAGCCTGCATTGCAGCATTTGCTATAACTAATGCATTTGGATTTACCATCCCTACATCTTCTGAAGCACATATCACAATTCTTCTTGCTAAAAACATTGGGTCTTCTCCTCCATTTAATGCTCTTGCTAAATAAAATACAGTTGCATCTGGATCTGATCCTCTCATAGATTTTATAAATGCACTTATATTATCATAGTGTTCTTCTCCATTTTTATCAAAAATAGCTTTTCTACTTTGTACACTATTTTTTATAATTTCATCTGTTAAATATATGTATCCATCTTCACTCATAGATGTTGTTAATGTTGCAACTTCTAATCCATTTAATGCTGTTCTAACATCTCCATTAGCTATACTAGCTAATTTTTTTAGTGTGCTTTCTTCAATTTTTATGTTATATTCTCCGAAGACCTTCTTTTTTATTTAAAGATTTTTTTAAAATACTATATATATTATCTTCAGTTAATGGATTTAATTTTATTACCATTGATCTAGAAATTAGAGCTTTATTCACCTCAAAATATGGATTTTCTGTGGTTGCTCCAATTAATATAATCGTTCCATTTTCTACATATGGAAGCAATGCATCTTGTTGTAATTTGTTAAATCTATGAATTTCATCAATAAATAAAATGCTTTTACCCGTTGGGTTTAGCATAAAATTTCTTGTTTCTTCTATTACTTTTTTTATATCTGCCACTCCTGCTGTAACTGCATTAATTTTATAGAATTTATATTTTGTTGTTTCACTAATTACTTGAGCTAATGATGTTTTTCCACATCCTGGTGGTCCAAATAAAATAATACTAGATAATCTATCTGCTTTTATTGTTCTATATAGTATTTTATCTTTTGCAAGTACATGCTCTTGACCTACATATTCCTCTAAAGTTTTTGGTCTCATTCTAAATGCTAATGGTTGTTTTGGATCCATCTTTTTTGTTTATGATAAATTTTATAAATTTATCATATACTCCTTTCTTACAAGTTAGAATTTTATATATTTTTTATAAAATTTATATATTCTTTTATACAATATGTAATTTTTATATACTCAATAAATTTAGTCCTTTTTTGATAAGTTCTTCTGTTGACATTTCCTTTGTATCTAGCTTGTCCAAGGCTTTTTCAATTTCTTTCTTATTATATCCTAGTACTTGAAGTGCTGCTATTGTTTCATCTATTTTTTCATTATTTTCTATTGCCTTTTGTATTTTTGTATTTGATTTATTATTATTTTCTATTTGATTTTTTATGTTTTCTACTTCTTGTTGAGCTTTTATTTTGTCTTTTAATTCTAATATTATTCTTTTTGCAGATTTAGGCCCAATACCAGGTATTCCGCGTAAGTGCTTTCACATCTTCTGATATAACAGCTAAAGCAAAATCTGATGGTTCACATGTTGCAAGCATTGTAAGTGCTGTTTTTGCACCTACTCCACTTACTCCAAGCAATAATTCAAACATTTTTAATTCTTCTAGTGTATTAAATCCATATATACTTATATCATCTTCTCTTACTCGGTAGTATGTATGTACTTTTACTATATCTCCTATTTTCCCTATGTTTTCAATTCCAACTTCTGACATAAATATTTTGTAACCTAGCCCTCCTACATCAATTACCACATATTCTGTCATTTTCATTTCTAATGTTCCTTTTATATATGCAAACATTTTACTTTCCTCGTATAATATATTTAGGTTTTAACTGGTTACCTATAAACCTGTATAATCAATTATTTCAATTATAATTTACTGTAATCTTATAATTAAGCATATCTATAATATAGTTACTATCTACTGTACATATTTACTTTTTCACATATTTATTTTAAGTATTAAATAAATATGTTGCTTCTAAATCTGCTTCATGTGTTAATAGTGCAATTGGATATTTTGTATAGCTTGCACCAATTGCATTATAATTTTCTTTAGGCTCTGTATATCCCATATGCCAACGAATAGAGTATTTTTCTTCTGGTGTCAATTTTATATATTCTGTAATCATCATAACAGATTTTTCTCCATGTCCATATGGTATAGTATCTTCTATTGTATAATATGGAACTTTTTCCCATACTCCTAGGGCATTTTTTGCATTTCGAAAGTCTACTTTGTAGAAGTTAGTTTTACAAATATCGTGCAATAGACCAATTAATATAAGTGATTCTTCTGGTATATCTATATCTATAATGCTATTTTTTACTTTATGTTTTAAAATCTCATATACTTTTAAGCTATGTTCTACTAGTCCACCTTCATAGTTTCCATGAAATCTTGTGCTTGCAGGTGCTATAAAGAAATCCGATTTTTCTAAGAATTCAATTAATTCTTCCATTCCTTCTCTTTTTACTTTTTTTAATAATTCTAAAAATTGTTCTTTCATTTTTTACCTCTATTTCAATTTACTAAATTGCTATCATTATATAAATATAAATTTAAAAAGTCAACACTTTTTCCGAATTTTTGTTTTGTTTTTTATCATAAAAGTTGCAACATAAAAAATATGTAAAATATACTACTAACTGGCATATAATAGTGAAAAACATTATATAGTAACTTTTTTAAGTTACATTATATGTATTTTTTATTCTTTCAATTGCTTCTATAGTATTTTCTCTTGTTCCAAAAGCAGTTAACCTAAAATATCCTTCTCCATATTTTCCAAATCCGCTTCCTGGTGTTCCAACTACATTTGCTTTTTGAAGTAATTCATCAAAAAACTCCCAAGATGTCATTGCTTCAGGTACTTTTAGCCAAATATATGGAGAATTCACACCTCCGTAGCAATTAAATCCCGCTTGTTCTAATCCTTGTTTTATTATTTTTGCATTTTCTAAATAATAATTAATATTTTCATTAATTTGTTTTTTACCTTCCTTAGAATATGTAGCCTCTGCTGCTCGTTGAACAATATAAGATGAACCATTAAATTTAGTACAAGTTCTTCTATTCCATAATTGATTCAAAGAGATTTCTTTTCCCTCTTTAGTATAACCTTTTAGAGCTTTTGGAATTACTACATATGCACATCTTATACCTGTAAATCCTGCTGTTTTAGAATAACTTTTAAATTCAATTGCAACTTCATTTGCTCCTTCTATTTCATAAATACTGTGTGGTATATCTTTTTTAGTTATAAATGCTTCATAAGCAGAATCATATAAAATAACTGATTTATTCTTTTTTGCATAATCTACCCATTTTTTTAATTCTTGTTTTGTTAATACTGTTCCTGTTGGATTATTGGGGAAACATAAATAAATCATATCTACCTTTTCTTTTGGTAGCTCTGGTATAAAGTTATTTTCTTGCGTAACCGGTAAATATATTATTTTTCTTCCTGACATTATATTTGTATCTAAATATACTGGATAAACTGGATCAGTAATTGCAACTGTATTATTTTGTGCAAAAATATCTCCTATATTCCCACAATCACATTTTGCACCATCAGAAACAAATACCTCATCCATATCAATATTGATATTTTTAGATTTATAATCATTTTCCACAATTGCTTTTCTTAAAAATTCATACCCCTGTTCTGGTCCATATCCTTTAAATCCTTCTTTTGTTCCAATTTCTTCTACTGCTTTATGCATTGCTTCTAAACATGCAGGTACAATTGGTCTTGTTACATCTCCTATTCCTAATTTTATAATTTTTTTATTTGGATTTTCTTCTGTAAATTTTGCTACTTTTTTTGCTATTGTAGAAAATAAATAGCTTTCTTGTAATTCTAAAAAATTTTCATTAATTAAACTCATATTTATTATTCCTTTCTTATTTAAATTTCACCTTCAAAAACTGTTACAGCTGGTCCTGTCATATAAATATGATTATTTTCATTCCATTCTATTTGTAACGTACCACCGTAATAATTCTACATATGATTTTTTATTTGTTAGTCCATTTAAATTACATGCAACCAAAGTAGCACAAGCACCTGTTCCACATGCTAAAGTTTCACCTGCTCCTCTTTCCCAAACTCTCATTTTTATGTGTTCTTTATCTACAATTTGTACAAATTCCACATTGGTTTTGTTAGGAAATACTTTACTTTCTTCTATAAGTTTGCCATATTTTTCTATATCAAAGTTGTCAGTATTATTTACTACTGTAATTGCGTGTGGATTTCCCATAGAAACACAAGTAAATATAAATTCCTTATCTAGTGCTTTTAATTTTAATTCTTTAACTGGATTCTCTTTTGATATTACAGGTATTTTTTCTGGCTCTAGTATAGGTTCACCCATATCTACTCTTACTGTTTCTACCTTTTTATCTTTAATATTTAAATTTAAAGTCTTTACTCCTGCTAAAGTTTCAATGGTAACTGTTGTCTTGTCTATAAGTCCCTTATCATAGACAAACTTTCCTACACAACGAATTCCATTACCACACATTTCTGCTTCACTTCCATCTTGATTAAACATTCTCATTTTAAAGTCAGCAATTTTACTTTTACAAATAAGAATTAAACCATCAGATCCAATTCCAAAGTGCCTATTACTAACAAAACGAGCTAGTTCAGATTCATTGTCTATTTTTTGGTGTATGGCATCCATATAGACATAATCATTCCCTAACCCGTGCATTTTTGTAAATTTTTTCATTGTTTTCACCTTCTTCTCTAGGCATTAATAATAAATAAAATATAATTATATTTTATTAGTGACTATTTTATCATACCTCTTTTTTTTTGTAAAGTTATAATTTGCACTATAAGATATCAACTTTTGAAAAATTATAATTTGCCAATAAATCTACTAATATAATTAAATTTTATTATATAATTATATTTTGCTTATTATTTTGTTGTTCTTAGCTTTTTTACTATATTTTCTAAATTATCTACTAAATAATCTATATCTTCTTTGGTATTTTCTTCTCCAAACGTTGTTCTCAATGCACCATTTGCTAATTTTTCATTTAACCCTATTGCTAATAATACATGAGATGGATTTGGTGATCCTGTAGAACATGCAGAACCACTTGAAGCACATATACCTTTAGCATCTAAATTAAATAAAAGTGCCTCTCCATCTATATTTTCAAAAGAAAAATTTGCATTTCCTGGAAGTCTTGGCTCTATTGCTCCATTTAATGTTACATTAGGTATATTTTCTTTTACTTTTGAAATATAATAATCTCTTATTTCTTTTAAATGCTTAATGTTATTTTCTAAATTATTTTGTGCTAATTCACATGCTTTGCCAAGTCCAACAATTCCTGGTATATTTTCTGTCCCTGCTCTTTTATTTTTTTCTTGATGTCCACCTTCTATAAATTTATAAAAGGAAATACCTGTTTTTACATATAAAGCCCCGACTCCTTTTGGAGCATATAATTTATGACCAGATAAAGATAACATATCTATTCCCATTTTTTTTACATCAATTGATACATTGCCACAAGCTTGAACTGCATCTGTATGAAATATTATATTATACATTTTTGCTATTTTAGCTATTTCATATATTGGTTGAATTGTACCTATTTCATTATTTGCAAACATAATGCTAATAAGTATTGTATCATTTCTAATAGAGTTTTTTAATTCATCTAAATTTACTATTCCTTGTTTATCTACATTTAAATATGTTACCTTAAATCCTTGTCTTTCCAAGTTTTTGCAAGTATTTAATATTGCTGGATGTTCGATTTTTGATGTTATAATATGTCTTCCTTTATTACTGTGTGCATAGGCAATTCCTTTTATAGCTGTATTATCACTTTCTGAACCACATCCTGTAAAATATATTTCACTTGCATTACAATTAATTAATTTTGCAACTCTTTTTCGTGCTTCTTCTAATGCCTTTTTTGATTCCCTTCCTATTGTATACATTGAAGAAGCATTACCAAATTTTTCTTTTAAATATGGTAACATTTCTTCTAACACTTCATTTTTAACTTTTGTAGTAGCCGCATGATCAAAATATCGAATATCCATAAATTTCTCCTTTTTTATTTAATGTAGTTTCTTTATAGTATATTCTTTATTTTTAATGATATTTACAATATTTTCTTTATTTTATCAATATTTTGTATAACTGCTTGATATCCATAATTATAACAACTATCTAGTTTCTGAACATCCAAAAGTCCTGTTTTATCAGTGCCTATTGTTAAAATAAAATCACTTTGTTCTAAATTTTCTTCAGATATTTTATTTCCCATTATATCTATCGTTCTCATTATTAAATCCATAATATTACTATTATTATCAATATCATCTGCCTTAAAATTAATTGCTATTACTTTATCTGCTCCTTGTTTTTTGACCTCTAATACAGGAATATTATCTAACATACCTCCATCAAAAAATCTATGTTTACCATATTCACAAGGGCAGAAAATTGCTGGAAAACTACTACTTGCTCTTACAGCTTTTCCAATTGATATATTTGTTATATATTGAGATTTATTCTTAATATTTTCTGGAATACAATTAGTAAAAACATATTCTTTTGCCTCCCCTACATCAACTGCAGGTATTACAAGTGGCATCTTTTTTATATCTTTTATTTCTTTTATTCCTTTTCTTATTGCTAAATTATTATAAGCTTCTTCTATACTATCTCCCGTTTTCAATCCTTTTATGGATACTCTTTTTCTTTTTGTCATAATATCTTTTATTCCATAAACTATTGGTAATGAGTTAATACTAGATATATCTTTACTATATCTTTTAAATATTTGATAAATATAATAAGGTGAATATCCCAAAGCATATAATGATGCAATAAGTGCTCCACTACTACATCCTCCAATTATATCTATTTTTATTCCATTATCTTCTAGAGCTTTTATTGCCCCAGCATGTGCAATTCCCCTTATTCCACCTCCAGATAAAGCTAACCCTAATTTCAAAAAAAACACCTTCTTTAATTTAATCTTTTTTATAGTATTAACTTTTTTATTAAATTTAAACTTAAGTAAAAAAAAGAGACTTCATTGAAATCTCTTTTTCTTGCTTATTTATTATTCATTTGTTTGTTGCTCTGTTGCTTTTTGTAATGCTTTATTTATATCAGTAGTATTTAATTTTCCTTTACTTTCTATGCTTTTTGATTCTCCTTCATATTCTGCTGATTTCAAAATTGGTGTTAAATTTTTTAATACATCTCTATCATAGTCATTATTTTCATTAGCTATTTCAAGAACAGCAGTATACATTGAGTTTAATCCAGTCAAAGCCAATATTTCATGAGTACCTACTATATCCATTTCTACTAATATAAATTCTACTCCATCTATTGTCTCTACTGTAACATTTGAAACTTTTGCATTATATTCAGATAAATTCTCTGTAAAATAAGAACTTAAATTATTTTTGTTTTGTTTTAATTGTTGAAAAGATACTTTGGTAATGCTCAATTGAGCTACCCATGTTGATAATGAATCTCCAATATTTATAGCATTTTTTGTAGAATCAAGCTCATATATTAAATCATCTGGTATGTATAATTTAAATCCTGCATAATTAACTTTATATGTTGATGATTTTTGTGTATTTGATACTGAAGATACTGGTTCAGCACTTGTGTTTGATGATGTTTTATTTACTGATGTTTCATTTACTGATGATACATCTGATGATTGTACATTATCATTTTTATTATAATTTAAAGCTGACACAATTGTATATACCAAAAAACTAACTGCTGCTAAAATTGCAACAACAATTCCTATAATTACACAAATTCTAACTGCTTTTCCACTATCTCCATTTTGTTGAGTATTGATATTATTTTGTCCATTCATCTGTTGATTTACTGGTCTTTCATAATTATACATTCCTTCATTTTTAATATTAGCATTATATCCCTCTGATTTTTTTACTTGTGTTCCACATTTTGGGCAAAACACATCATTTTCTCCTAAATTAGTTCCACATTTACTACAATTCATAATATTTTTTCCTCCATTTTAACTTAAATTTAAATAATATTAACATCAAAATTTGTTAATTGATTCACTAACTCATCTGTAATCTTATTTTCATTTCCATTAATTATTATAACTAAATATTTATTATTTGGCAACTCATAAAATAAGACTTTTTCATTATTATAGTATTCATATTTTTTAACACTACTATCTGTATTGTTACTTAATTTTGTATACCCCCTTTCATATACTTTGAATTTTTTATTATTAAGCATAATATCCTGTGTTTGAGTAAAATCTTTATATGTACCTAAATCTTTATTTATTGCTTTATCTAATAACTCTAATTCATTTTCTATATTAAATGCAATAATTTGATAATTAACTTCATATTTAGGAATTTGCACTTCTTCATAATAATCTGATACATAGTGTCTTTCTTCATAAAGATTTGTATCTTTATCAATTTCTTGATAACTTTCTGGTAACTTTAGAGTTATTTCTTCTGTTTGTTCATGTGTATAATCAGTATATTGCTTCAATTTTCCAATTAGAAATCCATTATCTTTTTCTATATTAATATTACTTGCAATATTTTTAAAATTATTAACTTTTACCATTTTCACAAGTTCTTCTGGTATACCAACACCTTCTGAAGAAATTTTAACAATAAATATATGATTTTGATTTAACTCATATACAATTTGTATATTTTCAGTAATTTTATTATTACTTAAATAGCTATTTTTATATATATAACTTAATGGTTTATCACCATATTTATTCAATTCTTCTTTTGCTTCATTATAAGAATTTAGGTTATAATCATCATATATATTAAGTGTATCTTCTTTATCTAAATATTCATATAAATTACTTTTTAATATGCTTGTACTTAGGTTTACTTTAGAACCTTCAGGAGCATTTTTAAAATCATAATATCCATACCTAGTATCATAATCAGTAGATTTAAAATTATCAGGAATTGAATATTCTACTAAATAATTTGATGAAGCAATTTTTTCATCTACTGTATTTTCTAATAAATTAGACACATTAGATTGTTCAGTATAAGTGATTTCACTCGTTTCCAGGTTAATACTTGTTTTTACATCAAATTGTGTTTCTTTTAAATTAAAATTATATATAATGTTATTTACACTATCTAATAATATATCAAAATAATCATATGTAGCTTCATATGTAAAAATTACTACCTTATTTCCCTGTTTGTACATATAAATTGTTGCTTGTCTATCATCGGCTTCAAATAATATTTTATATCCATCCATATTTTTATTTGTTATTTTAGATTCTTCGTTATATATTAATTTATAATCTGGATTTTGTGCTTGTATATTATATAATAAACTATCAAATATTTCATTTACAGTTTTATATTGATCTTCATCGTTCAATTCATTTATTTTAATATTTAATTCACTGTTACTTTTTTTATGAATTAAGTTAACTTCTAATTCTTCTTTTTTTATAACTTTCCATGTGTTATCATACTGTAATGAATAATTATTAGTATTCAATTCAATTATTGGATTTTTTTCACTTATATACCTAAAAATTAAAAATATTGAAAAACCTACTATAAGCAGTATTAATATTATAAATATACTTAATGCTATTTTTTTATTTTTTACTAAAAATTCTTTCATAATCTCACCATAATTATAATTAAATAATCAAATTCTTTCATAATTATTATCTGATACTTATCATTTTCATAAATACCTTTTGAATCTGATATATATTTCTCTTTATAACCCTTATTTTTTAAATTCTCAATGTATTTCGTAGCGAATTGCATAGTATCTATATAATGATTAATATCGTTTTTATATCTTAAACTTATTATACCATCTTTATAAGAACTTTTTACTAGTTTCAAATCAATCATTTCATCAATATTTTCTGCATTAGAATATTCTTTCCATTTATCTTCAGGAATATTGGTTATAGTAGTTTCATCATTATACTTTATATAATAATTTTCTTTCAATTCTTCAAATGGTATTGCTTTTATTTCATCATAATTTATTTCCGATAATTTACTATAATATTCTTTTATAGCATCTCTTTTGGTTGCACATGAAACACTTCTATTTAAAACCTTTGAGTTAATCATACCTATTATTTTTCCATCACTATTAAATAATGGACTACCTTGTGCCTCTTTAGATATTGGTAAAGATATTTGCATATTTTTATCTAATGATGTTATAATTCCTTTGCTTGTATTTAAACCAACTCCTGTTTTAGTATTTAAAGTAATTACTGCATCTTCTTTTTTTAGTTCATTTATGTCTTCAAAACCAACATAATTCGGATTTTTATTTTTTATCTTTAATAGTGCTATATCGTTTTCAATATTGATAGTCACAATTCCATCTAATTCATATACATTTCCTAGACTATCATTAATAGTAATATTTTGTGCTTTCATTAAAGATTCTTCAATATAGTTGTAAGTAGTTATTATTAATCCTTCATTTATAAAAAATCCATTAGCAGATGTAACTGTTCCTATATTATATGTTGAATTTAAAAATACTACTTTAGATTTGTTTTCATTATATATTTTATTTAATGTTTCATCTGTTATTTCATCTGCTTTACTAAAATCATATACATCTCTCAATTTTGAATTATAATCTTGACTTTGCGTTAAATTTCCTATATTTTCAGCATTACCATTTATATACTCTTGTATATCATCATTTGTTTCTCCATATAGATATAATAATTTATATTCATTATTTAATTTTTTAAAATAATAGTAAATTGTTAGGTCAGTCTGTATTATATTGTAATTCATTGGATTATTAGTATCTTGTTCTTTCATTTTTACATTTGATAAAGTAATTAAACTTATAATATTATCATCATCAATTTTTGCCATTCTTATTTCTCCATATGAATTATACTTAATTTCCAATTCATTTAACTTTAAAAACATTCCTGGCACTGATATTCCTGATAAAATATCATCTTTATATTCTTGACTGTTTTCATCTAACCCTAGAAGGCTGTTATCATCTTTTGGAATTTCTGGATTATATCTCAATTCTAAATAATCCTTATGTCTTTTATAATAATTTTCGCTACTTTCATTTTGTATATTTGGATCACCTAACAGTAAATATGTAGTTTTTTTAGTTAAATCTGTTATTGTTTGGTCTAATTGATTATCAATGTTATTATCTGTATTTGAAATATCATATCTATTGTCAAAATTTGATGAAAGTTTTTCCTCTTTATTAACAAATGAAAGGGTTTCATTGTTAATTATAATTTTTTTTGTTATTGCTAATGAACTTGTCCCCAATGTTGTAATTAAAAGTAATGGGATAGCAATTTTTATTATTTTCTTTTTCATTTCTGTCTACCCTCCTATATACTTTTTTAATACTTCTACTATATATTTGCTTGCTTCATTTGCATTATTATTATTTAAATAAACATCATGAAAGGCTTCTGCTATCGTTTCATCATATATATACTCACCTGCTGTATCTTTAGCTAGTGCATATCCTGAGATTTGACCTCTCCATTCATCAAATCCAATAACCGAATTATTTTTTAAATAATTGTTATATGCTTCTTCTAACATTTGCTTTGAAAAAATTCCTTCTCCAAAATCTTTGTATATATCATAATAATTTTGTAATTGATTATCGTCTATTACTACAATAGATTTTGTATAGTAATGATTTAATAATGCAATAAATGATAAATAATGTCCAAATTCATGTGCTACAGGAGAATATTTAGTTGCATTTTGAGGAAAATGCCCTGATTTAGAACTCGTTGCAACTGTTACATCTATTCTTTCAGGATTCAAAAAATATTTTGCATTCAATTGTACTTGTGTTTTTATAACCCACGGTCTTGTTGTAGTAGTATTTGATGTTCCAAATTTAAATATAGGCATAAATTGTGCTATAACCCCAGATTGAGACATATCAAGATTTGTTAATGTTAAATTAGTTAAATAACCTCTTGCTCCTGGATATTCTTCATAAATATTTTTTATTACATTTTTTAATTCTCTTGCAAATTCTACATCCATCTCTTTTAAATTAACAGCTGTAATTGAATATTTATCTATTATTTCATTTTCTATTTGTATAATTTCTTGAGGATATTCATCTTTTTTTTGATCTAACGAATCTTTACTAATTAAGTTATATGCATCATCTACATTTTTAATTGAAATTCCCGAATATACATTATCTGTTATTATGGATGTATTATACTTTCCTTTTTTGGTGCTTTGACTATTAGTTGATGTTTGAGTATTTATTGTAGGCTCTGTGTTATTTTCATTACTTACAGTATGTGCAAAATAATAATTATTTTTGTTATTTGAAATTATACCATACATAAATATTCCTAATATTAAAATTATAATTAATATTGTTATTAAAACTGGAATTGCTATATTTTTATTATTATACATATTATAATTAAATGAACTATTTAAATTATTATCTTGCATTATGTTATTTGAATTATTATATTTTAATCGATTTCCACATCTATTGCAAAATTCTTGATTTTCACTTACTTCGTTTCCACATTTATTACAAAACATAATTCCCCCATTTTTCACACTAACCAGATATCTATATTAAAAATTATACTTTTTATATATTTTATATGAAATTACTCCTACTACTGCTAATACTACAATTCCACATATTATATAACTATAAATACCTGTTCTTGGTAATATGGTAGTGGCCTTAGTATTATCATTATCATTAACGCCTTGATTTATATTGCCTAAATCTGTCCATTTAAAGTCTGATGCTCCATAGAATAACATAGACCAACTACTATCAACATGAACACTGCACTCAGCTAAAGTAACAGCTTCATTAGAAATATATTTTCCATCTTCATCATCAGTTTTTACATATAAATAATAATAAGCCTCATTTTCCAAATTTTTTAAATCTATAACATTATTTTTTGCTGACTCTCCTAAAGCTCCATCACCTGCGTGATACTCTATATTAACACCATTCGTAGTAGAGTTTAACATTTGATCATAAATTCCAGAATTCGATTTTGCATAACTTAATAAATTTGCAAATCCAGTAGCATCTTTATTTTTTATTTTTTGTAAAATAGATGTATCTGTTATTTTTCCAATCTTTATTTGTATTTTTCTATTATTTTCAATTGAATGTGTAAAATTTGTAACTATTTGGTCACCATCATTAGTCATAAATGTTGAATGAAAAGCATCATTATACTTAGATTCCTCATATCTATCTAATTTTTTACCATATATAACAATATTATCATTTTCTGATAATTTATGTTCTAATACAGTTGCATATAAATCTTGATTTTTTTCAATATATTTTTCTAAACCTCCCATTGCCTTAAATACTTTTGAATTTTCATCATAAGTTAATACTATTCCTTCATCACTCTGAGATGTTACACTTGGCCTTTCGCTATTTGATGTTATAAATAAATAATAAGTAGTATCATCTTTAGGAGTAACACCTGATATTTCTAAAATTGAATCTGATATTCCATCTTTTTTTAATGAAAATTGTGCTTTTTTCCATTCTTCATTAACTACTTCTTCATCAGAAATTTCATCAATTTCTCCATCATATGCTTGTACTTTATAAATATTAATAGTTGCTAATATAAAAAATATTGCTAAAATCATAATTATTGTTTTTTGTTTTATATTTTTCATTATTATTTCCTCCCTTTATTTTTAAATTTTACTGTAATTATTTTTTATATTTATATTTGTGTTTTATGTTTTTAGCTAAAATATCATTTACATCCACTAATAAAGCTATATAAACACTTACTTTTTATTATATGTTTGTTTATCATTTTATAAATTCCCCCTATCTTACCAATTTTTTTGAACTCTATTATAATTGAAATTTTGATAGTTTTTATATTTATTTTCTAATTCTCTTTGCTCTTGTGTTGCATTTTCTTTGATATCTTGTATTTTATCTTCTATTTGTTCTGTATTTTCTTGAGACTTGTTTTCTTTTTCTTCTTCATTTTCATCTTTTTTGTTGCTATTAGAATTTTGTATTTTTTTTAATCTATCAATCTCTTTTTGAATATCCTTTTTCAATTGCTCAGCTTTTTGACTATGGCCATTGCTATCATTTTTATTTGCACAACCATTTTCAGTTAATACATCTATTGCTGATTCATATTTTTCTATTGCATTATTTATACTATTTTTGTCTTTTTCATCAACTGAAACAGTTTTGCAAATTGCCAATGCATAGTTAATTCTAATATTACATTCTTTATTTTTAGGAATAAACCCCTTTAATGATTTTTTATACTCTTCTATTGCTTTTTCATACTCACCATTTTGATAAAGTATATTTCCATAATTGTAATTTGCTATATAACATTCTGAAAAATTTAAAAAAGTTAATAATTTTGCTTGACTATCAGAATATTTTCCTTTGTTATAATTATTTATTAAAATGCTATTGATTAAAATACTATACAATAGTTTTAATGTTATCAGTATTAAAATAATATATATTACAATTAATACTTTTTTTTTCATTACATTCTCCTCTTTTTAAGAATAAAATCTACTATAAACAAAATTACCAATGGTATTCCAAAAAAATAATATATATCTTGATATGAACTTATTTTTTCTTCAGTTGTTTGTGAATCAGAAATTTGTTGTTTTATATTACTTAATTTATAATCAATATTTGATGTTTTACTCATTTGTATATAATCAACTTTCAAATCTGAAGCTATTTGTTTAAGATTTTTTTCATCTATTTTTGAAATTGCTGTTACTTTTTCATAGTTTTCTTCATCATAATAGTAAATATAATAATACTCGCTATATTGATTACCAGAATATGTACTACTTACCATTTTTCCTCCTGTCCCGAGTTCCATATCCTAATACTGCTCCATCAGAAATATACTGACTTATATTTGCAAATGACTCTAATGTCTCACCTTCTTTTGTTATTTCTCCATCTGTTATAAAAAATACTATAAATTTTGAAGCACCATTTTGCCTTTCGCTTTCATCTTTTAATGCTTTTTCTAAAGTATCTTTTGCTATGTTCATTGAACTACCTTTAGCATAAAAATCATCTTCAAGTTTTATGGATTTTAACTCTGCTTGTACCATATCAGTATCAGTTGTAAATGGAATTACTTTTTGAGCTGTATCACCAAATGTAATAATTGAAAATTTTGAATTCGATAATTCATCTACAATATAACAACAATCATTTATTACTCCTTCAAATCTTTCTTTGTTCCCATTATAATCTAATGCTCTCATACTAACGCTCTTATCTATAACAAATAGTATTTCAAAATTTGAATTTATTGCTGTGCTTTCTCCATTTGGAATCATAAATCTTAAATTGATTATGAATAATAAAATAACAATACATATTTTTATACATGAACTTATAACATGATTTTTAATTATATTCTTTTGTCTAGTAGTTTTCGTACCATTTGAAATTATATCTTTTATTTGCTTATTGAATATTATTAATACAATTGAAACTATACATATTATACTCATAAGCCAAATTGGAATTATTGGATTTATTATCATATTCTAGCTCTTCTCTCTATAATAATTAAAATAAAAAATACTATTATAATAGTTATTAAAAATATTTCTGGATGATCTGTAACATATACTTTTTTACTTGTTTTTAATAAAGATGTTTTTGTTTCTTTTATTTCATTAACCATACTTGATGCCATTTGTTTTAAATCACCTGTATAAAATTTCCCCTGTGCTCTTTCTTCTACTGCTTTTTTATAAGCTGATATCTTTTGTTCTGCAGCATTTGCATTCATTTGTATAGTTGGACAATACGCATAAAGATTAATCTTATATTGCTTACAAAGACTACATGCATCTTCTAAAGAAATAGTTTCTGTTCCTGCTAAATCATTATCAGTCGCAAATATTATTATTCTAGTCCTTTCTGTATCTTTTTTTAAGTCCGGGAATGAAAAGACCGTGCCGTGCTAGACCATCTCCTATTAGTGAACTACCTCTTGTAGCTGAATCTGCTCCAACTCCACCATACCATAGCATTGGCATTTCTGTACCATCTACTTCATATGTATAAGGTGGATATCCATTATTTTCTATTGCAATTTCTAATTGTTCCTCTATAGTATCAAAACAGTCATTTATATAATCATAGTCATCAGTTAAAGGGCAATAAACTATAGGAGCTGTATTAAATATAACTATTCCTATTCTATCTCCTTTAATAGCTGGAATAATTTCTCTAAATTTTTCTATTAATTCTAAATTTACTTCACACTCCGAAGTAGATATATCTAGTCCTATAATAATATCCCTATTGTTTTTATCCTCACTTTTTGTTTGAACAGTTACTGGTCTTGCAATTAATATACTTGTAATTATTATACATACTAAACTAAAACATTTAATTACATTTGATAAAATATTGTATTGTTTTATTTTCTTTTTATAGTATTGAGTCTCTTTTATATATTTAGTATTAGCAACTTTTTTTCCATCAGTATATACTTTTTTCTTATTTAATCTAATAAAAAATAATATTATTGAAAGTATTAAACAAATTATTATTGATACAGGATACATTAGTTCCATTCGTTTATAACTCTCCTTGCTTTATTAATCGAAGCTTGAAAATCTCCTTCTGATTTACTTGCAAATTCTGGCTCATAATATTCTTTAATTAATTCATAAAGAATTGGTATATTAAGTTTTTTTATTTCTGCTAAAGAATAATTTTGTGTTGTAATATCTGTAATCTCAAAAACAAATAATCTAACAGTTTCACTTATCATCTGATATGCTTTTCTGAGTTCAATCATATTATTTGTATATCTGTATTCTATTGTATCAAGCTGGTTTAAATATTTTCCTTTTATTGCAGGTATATTTTTTATATTTTTTTCAGGAATGGCTTTTACTTTTACTTCATCTACCCTATCTTTTCTTTCTTTCTTTCTTGAATAAATTATATAATAAGTTTCTATTAAAGTTAGACATATTGTAATGATTACTGGAATTATTGAATATGCAAAAGGTTCCTGTAAATTAATGGATGTTTGCATTTTTTCGCCTTTCTAATAATTTAAATACATCATTTACTATATCTTTTTGTTTATTTATTGTTGTTGTAATTATCTTATATTTTTTAAATTTTTCTTTTGTTTCTTCATATATTTTTGTTTTTATATCTAATTCTATACCTTTTAATTTTTGGTCTTCCAAAATATAATCTGGAATATAACAATCTTTATCAACATCAAAAGCATTGTATCCTGTCATTAAAGCATCTGAAACATTTATAAACATTACATCATGTAATAAAGATAGTTTTCTTAAAGTTTCCTCTGATATATTATTTAATCCATCTATATCAGTTATCACAAAAATAATCATTCGTCTTTTTATAAATTTCAAAACATAATTTATTAGACTTTCTATGTTATTTTCGGTATCTATTTCTCTTTCATAAGAATTTAATATTTTTTCTATATTATACAATCCTGTTCTAAAAGGAAATAATTTTATATTTTCTTTTCCCTTATAAATTGCACTAATTGAATCACCATTTTTATCAATTAAATATGCTATAGTTCCTGTAGCCATTAATGCAACTTCCTTTTTTGAATCCAAATCTTTAGTATCAGCTAACATCTTTTTTCCAGAATCTAAAATAAAAAAGACATTGTGTTTTTTTTCTGCAATAAATTGTTTTATCAGAATTTTATTAGTTCTTGCTGATGCCTTCCAATCTATATCTTTTACATTATCTCCTATTATGTACTCTCTTAAATCTTCGAAATTCATACTTTTTCCTCTATAAATCGAATTATATGTGCCATCTAAAATATTTGAAGTTTTCTTTTTAGTATAAATCGAAAGATTTGCTTTTACCTTTGTAATATATTTCATATTCATATTATATTTCTCCAAATTTTAAGCTATGGTGTTTTTATTGAAGCAATTATAGCATCTATTATTGTTTCAACTTGAATTTCATCTGCAATCGCTTCAAAATTCAATGAAATTCTGTGTCTTAATATACT
>CANQVM010000009.1 GCA_947627265.1 uncultured Clostridia bacterium
AAAAACATCATACCAGTTGGTGCTTCTTTTGTCTATTTTTTTATTTCATTTTTCCCACATATTATTTATGCTAATTAGGGAATATCTATTTTTCTGTTACTGTAGAATTTTTATTTTTCATCTGTATAATATACTTCACCAAATCCATATTTGACTTGATAATATGATCCAATAAAATATGCTTCTTTATTTTCTTCTATACTATATGTTGGAGCTATTAATTCATTACCATTTGTATCTATTACTCCCCATTTTCCATCTTTTTGTACCCCTGCAAAACCATATTCATTAAACTCTGTTACTTTGTCATATTTAGCATTAACTATTATGTTATTATTTTTATCAACAAAGCCCCATTTATTGTTTTCTTTTTTTGCAAATAGCACATTATTTTCGTATACCTCAGTATTTGTAAGTTCTTTTCCCTCTTTACTAAAATATTTAATATCTAGGTCATTATATATTTTTATATAATTATCTTTTATTTCAACTATTGCATCTTCCATTTCACAGATTTTGCTCATATCTTTAGCATATAATGTTGTTAATCTATTTTTGCTTGCTATAACTGTTTCTATAATATCTGTATTTTCAAGTTTTTGAAGTGAATCATTTTCAATTGCTATTTTTGTGTTGTTTTTATTATCAATTACACCTAATTTCGAATTTTCATCACTTACAATAAAATAATCTTCATATAAATATTCAATATAATGATATTTTTCTTCTATGATTTGCTCACCATTTTTTCCAATTACACCATATTGCGTTCCATTTTCATTGTTAATCCTAATTCTGTATTTTTCATTTTCTGTATTTAAAATTGCAATATCCATATTAATGCTCGCTTTTGTTCCATCATTATTATATGCTACTGTTTCTTCATCATTTTTTGCATAAATATATATTCCTACAATATTAATTTGGTTATATTTAACTGGTACAATATTTTTTCCATCCAAATCTAAAACTCCATATTTTTTGCTTTTCTCAACTACTAATGTGCTATTGTTTTTATCATATGAAATAGATTGATATTCATTTTTTATAACTTCATTTTCATTTTTTGTTAATCCAAATTGCCCATTCTTTGCTACAATTAAATAAGCATTTTTATTATCTTCTATATCATTTATTCTAGATAATTCGTTGTATTCTAACGGCAAAATTTGTTTTCCGTTATCATTAATATAACCATAACGATATCCTTCTTCTGTTTTATTTGCTACAATATATCCAGCATATTTGTATCCTTCTTGATAAGTATAATATCCATCCACAGAAACTTGATCATATATAATATCAATTAGTTTATATCCTTTAATATTTATTACTCCATATTTTTCATTTTGCTTTACTAGAAGTTCTCCTTCTTTATATGGTAACCCTTCTATTTCATCATAAATTGCTTTTGTTATCTTTTTTCCATCAAAACTAATTAATCCATATTTTCCATTTTCTTGGTATCTTAAAATACTCTTTTCATACATTAAGTCACTTGCAATATTTTTTAATCTTATAGGTTCTACTTCCTCATATTGTGTTAAAATTTCTTCATTTTTTTCATTTAGAACTTTTATTTTATCTTGGTTATAGCATATAAATACTGCTTTTTCAGGATTTGGTATTTTTATTTCTTCATATTTTGTATCAACTATTTTATTTCCGCTTCTGTCAATAACTCCTGATAAGTCATTTTGTTTTAATATAAAATAATTATATTGCTCTACTTTTGTAATTTCATAATTTTTATTATTTAAATTTATAAAATAATAGACTGTAAATGCTATAATTACAATTAATAGTACTGATATTATTATATTTCTAATGATAAAATTTTTTTTCATATATTTGAACCTTCCTTCTTTTTATTGTTCTTAATGTATTTTACTTTTATGCAATTATTGTATCTATTATAACTGTTTCTTTTATTTTTTTCAACAAAATTTTTAATATACTTATACTATATTTGAATATTTGTTACAATTTACAGTCTGTGATATAATTTGAAAATAAATAGCTTTGAAATAACCTCGTAAGCGATCAAGCGAACCGATTAACCAGAATACGATTGGAGCAAAGTGGAGTGTGAATATGTTTTTATAAATTTTACATACCTGTTACTGGTAATTTTTTAACTTCTTTGCTCGAATTTGTTTTTTCTATTTTTGGTTTATCTTCTTTCTTATTATTAACAGTTACTGTCATTTCTTGGTTTAATTCTAAATCTATTTTTATTAATTTATCATAAATTTCATATCCATCAATTGTTTTTGTCTCTTTTAAATAATAAGTTCCTGGAATTAAATTATCTATTATTATTTTTCCTTCTTCATCTGTTTTTAGTCCTGTATACACTACTTCTTCATTTTCATTTAATAATTCAAATTCAACTCCTTCTAGTGTTTTTTTATCTTCTTCATCTTTTTTTATAATGATAATTTTTGTTTCGTTTTTATAATATTCATCTTTTATTATACCTTCTCCATCTTCATATGTAGCTGCTGTTAAAGCATAATCTTGATATTGACTATTTGGAGCAGTTCCATATAATACTGGTTTTGTATTAACTTGCGCCTCTACTTTAATATTGATAGTTTCTTTTTGTGTCATATTTTTTATAGGAATTAATATTTTAAATTCTTCATTTGGGGCAAATTCATTTTTTTCATAATTATTTTTATCTGTTAATTTGATTCCACCTAAATCTTTTCCATTTTCTTTTGTAATTTCAACTTTATAATTTTCTATATTGGCTCCAGCTTTTGTAAAATAACTTCTTGATACATATTCTTTTTCTATTTCATCTTGTTTCCATTCGCTATCATTTCTGTTAATTGTAAGTGTACTAGATATTTTTGTTTCATTTGAATTATTTGCATTTGCAATAATATTTTTCATTGCATTTAATGTTCTTTGCCCTGCTTCCCCTATTGCTTCATAATCTTCTGGGTTGTTACCGTGAATATAACAGTAAATAGCTTGTTTTGTTGCAGTAAATGCCTCTTCTTTATTAATTACACCTAATTCTTCTATTGACTTATATGGGTATCCATTTATAATTCTCCTCCATAATCCAACATCTTGAATCATATCATAAACTGATACAGCATAATTATTTGTCTCTACTCCAACTTTTGTTTTATCCATACAATATGCTGGATAATGAACTCCATTATTAATATATTCTACATAACTAACTTTTACTGGTAATCCTTTGTATACTAATAAATTCCCACAATCTCCTATTGAATAAATATCTGCTGAATTAATATTTTGAGCTTGTACTACTCCATTAAAATTTATAATATTTAACATTAATAAAACTATTATACTTATAATTTTACCTATTCTTTTAACAAATTCTCTCTTTTCTTTTTTTATAAATTTTATTTTATTTTTTATTTTCACTTTTAAATTTCCTCACTTTCATTTTTTATTTCTTTTGCCTTTATACATCTTCTATACTCTGGCTGATTTTCAACACACGTAATTAAAGTTAAAATATTTTCTTTTGTTTCTTCTAAAACACTCCAATCGGTATCTTTTATAATAAATTGACTCATCACAAGATATTCTCTTTTTATATTTTGGTATTGATAATAAATTATATCTCTTTCTTGTAAATCTTTTAAATGTTCAAAATAATTATTTTTATATCCTCTATTATGAGCTGCAAGACCAATATTTCCTGTATCTTTTTTTGTTTCTGCAAAATGTCCAATAAAATCATCCATTATTTCTTTTGATGTTCCTTCTTTTATATTAGCCTTTAGATTAATACATGGAATTTCTAAATACCAATTTTCTTGTTTTTCATTTGTCGTTTGCTCTTCATTTTTATTTTCTTGTTTTTCAATTATATTTGTTGAAAAATCTTGATTTTTAACTTGAAAACCTGCTCTTAAAATTGTTATCGGAATAAAAATTTTATAATTTGAAATAAAAACATTGATAATTAAATAAATAATAATAGATATAATAACACTTAAAATATTAATATAGCTCGTACTATAACGAAACACAAACTTTTATTTATTACCTCCTTATTATTTTTTTACTTTTTTGAAATTTAATAGATTAAAACGAATTCAAAAAAACTGATTTAAAAATTTTTGAGTTAACTCTTATTTTCTATAATAATACATTTTTTTCATTTTGTAAAGAACTTTTCATCGCAAAATTCGACAAATGCATTTTTTTACCTTTTATAGTCTGTAATATAATTTAAAAAATCACTATGATTGTAACATTTTTTTGTTACTATTGAATCTATTTTCAAATTATAATTAAAAGTTGATATATTTGACAATATAGTGTTTTGTCAAATATTGATAAACCCTAGAAAAATAATATCTAGGGTTTATTAATTTTATATATTTTTTATTATAAATAAAATTTTAGTCTTCTTTTAAGTCTAATTCAAAATAAAATTCCACTCCATCTTCTTTATTTATAACTCCATAACTATTTTTATAATTATTCATAACTGCTTTTACAAAAGCAAGACCTATTCCTGTGCCACCATCTTCTCTTGATCGTGACTCATCCACTTTATAAAATCTGTTCCAAATTCTATTTATATGTTCTTCTGGAATATTTTCTCCTGTATTAAATACTTTAATACGCACTTTATTTTTTTCAGTATTTATTTCATTCTCAACTTTAATTATTTTATGTCCATTTACTTCTTGTGCATGTTTTAGTGCATTTGTAAAGTAATTTGTAATAACTTGTTCAACATAAAAGTCATCTGCTATTACTTTTATTTGCCTATCTTGTTCAAATTGAACTTCAATTTTTTGTTCATCTATCATTACCTGAGATTTTCTAATTACTTCTTTTTCTACTTCTACAATGTTAAAAATATGATCTTTAAATTCTCTTTTGCCATATTCTAACTTCATTAGTTCTAATAACTGTTTTACTAATTTGTCCATTTTATTTGTTTCATCTAAAATTACCTCAGCATAAAATTTTCTGTTCTCTTCATCTGTATTTACATTTTCTAATAAACCTTCACTATAACCTTGTATTAATGCAATTGGCGTTTTTAATTCGTGAGATACATCAGATATAAAACTTTTTCTCATTTCATCTATTTTAGATTTTTCTTCAATATCCTTTTCTAGTTCTATATTTGTACTTTTTAATTGACTTATTGTATTTTCTAATTTTTCTGACATAGCATTAATGCTTTTGCCTAAATCATTCATTTCATCTTCTGTGTCTGTTACTTTATATTTATGGCTAAAATCTAAATTGGCCATTTTTTTTGCAATATCATTTAATTCTAAAATTGGATCTGTAAACTTTCTAGAAACATATGATACAATAACAGCCGCAATTAAAATAGTAAATCCTGCTATTAAATATAAAAAGTTATTTGATATTTTTACACTTTCTTGTATTGATGTAATAGGCATTCTAATATATAATAAGTATCCATTATCTAAAGTAGAAACCAGTAATATATAAGTTACATCATTTTTAGTATCTTGTAATTTTTTTATAACGTATTTTTTATTTTCTTCTATTTTCTCTCCTTCATCTGTATCCAGTTTGTTTGTCATTTCATTCATTTCACCAAATGTTTGGTAAAAATTTTTATTAGAAGTATATACATTTATATTTAGATTATTTCGAATTAAAATATCGAAATTATTTTGTATTGCAATTTGCTCTAATTTCATTTCAAGATTATTTAATTGACCACTATTATAAGAATTGTTTACCATTTCATAAACAGATTTTAATGCTTGTCTTCTATTATATAAATAAAATTGTCCAAAAACAAAATTGTTTACTAAAATCAAAAATAAAATTATTAGTACAATAATACAAGATAAAGTAATAAATAATTTAACTCTAACTGATTTTAAATGTTTATGTTTTTTGTTCATTTATTTTCCCCTTTTTCATTATTTTACCTCAAATTTATATCCTATTCCTCTTATTGTTTTTATGTATTTTCCCTTTTTTCCTAGTTTATGCCTAATCTTTTTTATATGACTATCTATAGTTCGTGAGTCTCCATAATAATCATAATTCCATACATTATTTAATATTTTGTCTCTAGATAATGCTATATTTTCATTATCTATTAAATATATTAATAACTCATACTCTCTTAAACTTAATTCAACTAATTTTCCATCAACTTTTATTGACCTTGCCTCTTTATTAATTTCTATTCCATCATAGTTTTTTACTTGTTTTGTATCTTTTATTGTTCTTTTTAAAATAGCTTCTACCCTTGCAACTAGAATTTTTGGACTAAATGGTTTTGATATATATTCATCTACTCCAAGTTCAAATCCAAACAACTCATCTTGTTCTTCGCCTCTTGCTGTTAGCATAATAATTGGTACTTTTGATTCTTGTCTAATTTGTCTTAAAACAGACCAACCATCTAATTTTGGCATCATTACATCTAGCAAAACAAGATTAATTTTATTTTTATTTTCCATAAAAACTTCTAATGCTTTCTCCCCATTTTCAGCTTCTAATATGTTAAAACCTTTTGCTACTAAAAAGTCTCTAATTAATTTTCTCATTCTTGCCTCATCATCTACAACTAAAATAAAATTTTCCATTTTTGTTTCCTTTCATATTTTATAAATATAAATTAAACTAGCTTGATATTCTTTATAATATTAACATTTTTATATTATATATTATAATTAAGTATTATGTCTATATTGTGAACAAAAATTGAAAGTTGATTTTGTATTATAATTATTAATTTAAAATTTAAATAGCTATATAATATAATTTTGCAAAAAAACAAAGCCGAGGAAATCATCGACTTTCTTGGCTTATCTTTTTATTATAAATTTTATATGTTTTTAGTTCTTTAGTAAAGCTGTTTTATTTTAATTTTCTTTTTTTAAATAAACAGTTTTTGTATCATAAGTAAGTTCTATATTTTCTTCTCTTAGTATTTTCATAATCTCACAATTAATTTCCTGTTTTTCTTCTAAATATGCTCTATAATTTATTTCACTTGTATAACTAGAAGCTAATATATTAATTCCATTATCTTTTATTTCATCAAATTTTACAATTATAGATTCATCATAAATTGTATCTCTTTGTTGTAACATTTGTATTACTCTTTTTTGAAATCTCTCTATTTTATCTAATGGAGTATCTATTTGAATACATAAATTTATTTTATATATTCTTTTTTCAATTTTACTCCAATTAACAATTGATGAATTAGAAATAATTGAATTTGGTATGTTTACAAGTGAATTTTCAGCTGTTCTAACTCTTGTACTTCTAAAAGTAATATCTTCTACAGTACCTTCATAAGGTGTAATTTGTATATAGTCTCCAACTGAAAATGGCTTGTCAAGAAAAATTACGAGCCCTCCAAATAAGTTTTTAGCAGTATCTTGTGCAGCAAGTGTTACAATTACGCCACTAATGCCCAATCCAGCTACTAATCCATTTAAATTAATTCCTAAAAGTGTAATTACAATAAATCCTGCTATTATATATATAACTGCTCTTACTATTTTTAGAAAAAATTCAAACATAGAATCTTCTATATTTTGATTTGTTTTTTCTTTCATCTTTTTTACTAATGATGAATTTATTGTAAAACTAGATGAGAATCCTTTAGCAAATATAATTACACTTATAATTTGAAAAACTTTTGTAATTATAGCTACTGCTCCATTTGAAATTTTTAGTGGTTGTTGTAAAAATAATATTGCTATATATACACCTAATATAATAAAGAAAAACTTTAGAGGATTATAAAAGGCACTCTCTTTTATTATTTTTTTATTTTTAGTTTTTAACTTAAACATACTAATAATGATATATGCAATTGTTGAGCTGAAAATTCTAAAAAATATAATAATACATATTGCTATTATAATATCTACAAGCTTTATCGATGATATACTTTTTATATATTCTGATATTTGCTCCATTTATTCCTCCATACAATATTTTTACATATAATCTCTTAGTTTTTTACTTCTACTTGGGTGTCTTAGTTTTCTTAACGCCTTTGCTTCAATTTGTCTTATTCTTTCACGTGTTACTTCAAATTCTCTACCAACTTCTTCTAATGTTCTGGCTTTTCCATCTTCTAATCCAAATCTTAATTTTAAAACTTTTGCTTCTCTTGGAGTTAAAGTACTCATAACTTCTTCTAACTGTTCTTTTAATAATGTGTATGCTGCTGAATCATGTGGAGCAGGACTATCATCATCTTGTATAAAGTCCCCTAAATGACTGTCATCTTCTTCACCAATTGGTGTTTCTAAAGAAACTGGATCTTGTGCAATTTTTTGAATTTCCATTACCTTTTCAACTGGTATTTCCATTTCTTCAGCAATTTCTTCCGGCGTTGGCTCTCTTCCAAGTTGTTGTAAAAGATGTCTTGAAGTACGAATTAATTTATTAATTGTTTCCACCATATGAACTGGAATTCTAATAGTTCTTGCTTGATCTGCAATTGCCCTTGTAATTGCTTGTCTAATCCACCATGTTGCATAAGTACTAAATTTAAATCCTTTTGTATAATCAAACTTTTCAACTGCTTTAATTAGACCCATATTACCTTCTTGAATTAAGTCTAAGAATAGCATTCCTCTTCCTACATATTTTTTAGCAATACTAACAACTAATCTTAAATTTGATTCTGCTAATTGTTTTTTAGCATCTTCATCTCCATCTAATATTTTTTTAGCCAAGTCAAGTTCTTGTTCAAAGTTTAAAAGTGGAATTCTACCTATTTCTCTTAAATACATTCTAACAGGGTCATCAATATTAATTCCTTCATAGTTTGTTTCTGTTATTTCATCTAGTTTTAAGTATTCTACCTCTTGTAAATCTTCAATATCTGGCTCTTCTTCCATATCATCACTAAGTAAATTTACACCTAATTCTTCAAAGGCATCAAATACTTTATCTATTTGATCTGGATTAACATCATCTAATTCTTTTGCTAAATCTCCATATGTTATAGTTCCTTGTTCTTTAGCCTTTTTTAATATATTATTTACTTTTTCATTTTTTATACTATTTTCTTCATCTTCTATTTGTTTGGCATTTGCATCTACTGCCTCTTTTTTTACTTCACTTTCTTTTGACTTTTCCTTTACAACTTTTCTAACTTTTTCTATTTTTTTAATATTTTTTTCTTTTTTTATTTCTTCTGCATTTTCTTCTTTATTTTTATTGCTTTCATTTTTTGTTAAAGCTTCTTCTTTTTCTTTCTTTTTTGGCATTGATTTTCACCCCTACTTAATTTTTGCTAATCTGATAATAATATTGCTTAGCTCTTTTTCTAACTCTTTCTTTTGGCTATTATCTATGTTATTTTCTAATTGTTCTAAAATTTCATATTTTCTTTGGTTAAGCTTGTCTTTTTCATAACTTTGCATTATATCATCGATTGCTTTTTCAATATCTACTATCTCGTAGTCATCTGCTAAAATCTCAGTTATATGATTTTGCTCCTCTTCACTTAAAGTATCTAATATTCCATTGATATTACTATTTCCTTTTTGAAATTCTTCATACAACTTTTTTGCAATTTTTTTATTTAAATCATCTTTAAAGTCCTCTATGTTTATATTTTGTTTAATAATTTGAAAAATATTTAAATCTCCCATTAATAAAATTGATAATATGGTATTTTCTCTTTTAAACACAGCTTCTGATATTTCTTGCTTTTCTATTTTCTTATGTTTTATTATTGGTTTTTCTTTTTCTAATATTTTTTCATCTTTTATATTTGCATATTTTAGTTTGTTGACTTCTGCATAAATTGCTTCTTTGGAAATTTGGTATTCTTTTGAAATTTTTTCAATATAAATTTCTCTCTCCATTGTGTTATCAACTTTTGAAATTAATTTTGCAATTTCGTTTAAAAATTTTATTTTATCATTTGTACTATCTAAGTTTAAATCTCTTTTTAAAACTTTGACTTTAAATTCTATAACAGATTGTGCTTTTTCTATAAGAGATTGAAATCTAGCATTACCATATTTTATAATATATTCATCTGGATCTTTCGCTCCATCCATTTGCAAAATTCTAATGTCACACCCCATATTTTGTAGAATATCTAATGCTCTTATTTTTGCAGTAAGCCCTGCTTCATCTGAATCAAAACTTAAAATTATTTGTTCTGCATTTTTTCTAAGTAACCAACCTTGAGCCTGAGTTAATGCTGTTCCGAAGTGGTGCAACTACATTTGTTATTCCTCTTTGATGTAAAGATATAACATCCATATATCCTTCAACTATAAGTAGTTTTTTTATATTGCCTTTTTTTGCAACATTTAGTCCAAATAAGTTTCTTCCTTTACTATATACAATATTTTCTGGCGAATTAATATATTTAGGTTTAGAATCATCTAGCACTCTACCTCCAAATGCTATAACTCGCCCTCTTGCATCACAAATTGGAAACATTAATCTACTTCTATAACGATCTATATATTTGCCATTTTCGTTTTTATTTACAAGCCCTGATTCTAAAATTTCTAAGTCTTGAAATCCTTCTTTTTTTAAAGCTTGATATAATTCATCAAATTTACCTGAAAATCCAATTCTAAATGCTTTTAATGTTTCATTTGTTAGCTTTCTTTTTTTTATATAGTCTTGTGCTATTTTAGATTCTTTTTTATATAAGTTTTCGTGATAATACTGTGCTGTAAATTCATTTACCTTAAAGACTTTTGCTTTTAGTTCCTCTTTTGCAAAATCTGCATTATTTTCAAGTGTTGGTAATTGTATGTTTGATCTATCAGCTAGCATTTGTACCGCTTCTATAAAACTTATACCTTCAATTTTTGTTAAAAATGTAAATACATTTCCTCCTGCTCCGCATCCAAAACAATGAAATATTTGCTTATCAGGTGAGACAGAAAAAGAAGGTGACTTTTCATTATGAAATGGACATAGTCCAAAGAAATTTCTTCCACTTCTTTTTAAATGCACATATTGTGATATTATATCTACGATATCATTTGTTTGTCTTACTTCATCAATGATTTCATCACTATATCTTGGCATTTTCTCCTCACTTTCTTTCAAATTTTTTCAAATAAACATACATATATATAATATTCGACACATTTTACATAAATCCTTCTTTGCTTATAAAAAAAAGCTAAAAGAATTTACTTCTTTTAGCTTTTTAATTGCAATAAATAAATGCATTTATAGATTACAATCTTTCAAAAGTTGATATATTAATATATTAACTTTTGTAGTGGTTTATATTTTTATACGCTAACCAGTAACCTTTCGTTTTTATTTAAATTTTTGTATTAGTTCTTCTAGTGTTAGAGCTTGTTTTTCACCTGTTTTTATGTTTTCTAATTCTAATTCTTCTCCTTGTGTTTTATCTCCTAAAACTACTAGATATGGTGTTCCTAAAATTTTACAATCTTTTATTTTTGCTCCAATATTTAGATTTTCTCTATCATCTATAATAACTCCTATTCCTTGTTCTTGTAACTTAAAATATAATTCATATGCTATTTTTAATTTTTCTTCATTATCCATTTTTGGTACAATTTGAAGTTTATAAGGAGCAATTTCTTCTGGTAAAGAAAATCCACATGGCCCCCATTTACTATCAATTATTAAACATTGCTCATATAATGCAGCAACTGTTCTACTTACACCAATTCCATAGCATCCCATATAATAAAGTGCTTCTTTTCCTTCTTTATCAGTATACTTACCACTCATAATTTCAGAATATCTTGTTCCTAATTGAAAAATATGTCCTAATTCCATAGTTCTAATTTCTTTAAAATCTGAAATATTTTCAATTCCATATTCTTCTTTTAAATAAGTTTGATAGTTATCCTTCTCTAGTATTTCTGTGTTTAAGCCTATACCTGTTTTTTCATCATATAAAATTTTATCTTCTCCTTGATCTGAAATCAACATAAATTCTTCTGATTTTTTTCCTCCCATTGCCCCGTTATCAGCTACAATCGGAATTACTTTTAAGCCTATTTTTTCAAAGATTTCTAAAAATGCTGTTCTTATATTTTGATAAGATTTTGCCATTTTTTCTTCATCAGTATCAAAACTATAAGCATCTAACATTGGAAAGGCTTTTCCTCTTAGTAAATATCCTCTTGTTCTAATTTCATTTCTAAACTTTTCTCCAATTTGATAATATGTTACAGGCAAATTTTTATAAGACTTCAATTTTTCCCTTGCAAATTCTAACATTGCTTCTTCTCCTGTTGGAGCTAAACAAAATGTTCCTTTATTAGATTTTGTAATTAACATAGTACCATCATCTACATAATGGTCATATCTTCCTGAATTTTTCCATATAGTATCTGGTTGTAAAGTTGGAAGTAGTACCTCAATGCATCCGTATTTATTTAAAGTTTGTACTATAATTTGCTCTATTCTTCTTCTTACTAATAATGGAATTGTATTATATCCAAATAGTCCTGCTCCATATTGTACTAATTGTCCTGTTTGTAGTAATATACTTTGTCCTGGGTACATTTCATCAATATTATTTAACTTAACAGTTCCCATTCCTGTTTGTGATAATTTCATATTTTTATCTCCTCCATTCTACTTTTAGATAGCTATTGGTAATTTAATTTTATTTTGATAGACTATCTTCAATACTTTATAATTGATTTTTTTATTTTATATATTTTTTCTAAATTAGTTTTTATAATTTTTAGTTCATTTTCTTTTCATTATTATCATTTTCTTCTTTATTTTCTTCTATTTCCCTTTCGGGCATTGGGGCCTCCGGTTTTCCTTCTTCTAATAAATCATCAATTACAATTTGTTTATTTTCATCTAATTTATATCTTGGTAATTGTGGTAACTCATCTAAAGAATTATACCCAAACATTCTTAAAAATTCATTTGTAGTTTTATAAGACATTGGTTTCCCTGGCAAATCTATTTTTCCATCCTCCTGGATTAGACCATATTCTAACAATTTATACACACATGCATCTGCTGAAACTCCCCTAATTGCTTCTATTTCTGGTCTTGTTATTTTAGGGTTATATGCAATAATCGCTAAAGTTTCTAAAGCCGCATTTGATAAATTAGGCTTGTTTCTTTTATCCAATATAGGATATATGTATTCGTATAATTCTTTTTTTGTGCATAATTGATAAGCATCTTCTATTTTAATTAATTCTATTCCACGCTCTTCTTTTTTATATTCTTCTTGCATACTTTTTATAATATTTTCTATATCTTCTTCTGTTATTTCTAAAGCTAAAATGATTTCACTTTTATTTACTGGTCTTCCTGCTGCAAAAAGTATTGCTTCTATAATTGATTTTTTTTGATTAATTTCCATTTGTTTTCCTTCTTATTCTTTTATCTTAACCATTATATTATGTCAAAAAAATACAGATATGTCAATATTTTTATGTAGATCAGTTTTTTATTGTTACTAATTAGACTATAAAAAGATAGATTAGAACTTAATCTAATCTATCCTTTTAAGACATATTATATATTACCTAAAATCTACCTGTTAGCATAGTACATTTTTTATCTAAGTTAAAATAACCGCTTAAATATCCACCATCTTCATTAACCCATTCATATTGTCTGCTAGATTTTGTTTTTTTCTCTAAAAATCCTTGTACTCCACCAACCATTTCAACAAAATCATCATAAGTTAATGATTCTTTAGAATTAAGAGCTTTTTTAATTTCATCATATCTAGAAAAATCTGCTTTTTCAGTCATTTTTTTGTAAGAATTTTTGTTTTCTTATCCATAATTTTCCCCCTTTTATTTTCGCTTATAATATATCATATTTGCAAAAATATTATAATATTTTTTCTTGCACTTTTCCTTTTAATATGATAATATAATAAAAATTAGTTTCGGAGGTAAATTTATGGAAGAGAAAAAAAATATAGAAGTTGTTTCAGGCGATGGTTCAAACTTAGATATATCTCCTGTTTATGAACATTTAAATGCTTCTACTCCTAAAAGTTCAGATAAAAAACCTAAAAATATAGTTGTACCAAAAAAAAAGTCTAAGCAAGAGAAAAAAGAATTTAAAGAAGATTAATTTATATAATTTCATTAACAAAGGGGCGTAGCCGAATCCATAATAGATTCGGCTACTACCTTATGACTTTATTTCATCTTTTGCTATTTTAGTCGCAAGACTAACATAGCCTGATGGTGTCAACTCCAGAAGTGTCTTTCTGTCCTCATTGAACAAAACATTAAGAGATTTGAAAGCAGTACAATTAGTAACAAAATTTATCTTGACATTAAAAGTATTTAGGCATATACTAAACGTGTAAAATCAAAGAAAAAGGAGGCACTTATAAATATGGATAACATGATAGAAATTAGATGGCATGGTAGAGGTGGCCAAGGAGCAAAAACTGCTTCACTTTTACTTGCTGATGCTGCTTTCAATACAGGAAAATATATTCAAGGTTTCCCTGAATATGGCCCTGAAAGAATGGGAGCTCCTATTACTGCTTACAACAGGATTAGCACAAATCCTATTACAATTCATAGCAATATTTATGAACCAGATTATGTAGTTGTAGTAGATGATACTCTTCTAGAAGTTGTTGATGTAACAGCTGGTTTAAAAGATACTGGAGCAATTGTTATTAATACTACAAAATCTTCAGATTATCTAAAAAGTGTATTAAAAGGATATAAAGGAAGTATCTATACAATTGATGCTAGAAAAATATCTGAAGAATCTTTAGGTAGGTATTTTCCAAATACCCCAATGCTAGCTGCTATTGTAAAAGTCAGCGAAATTATGTCTGATGAAGCTTTGTTAGAAGACATGAAAGGTTCTTTTAAACATAAATTTGCCAAAAAACCAGAAGTAATTGAAGGAAATATGAAAGCTTTAGAAATGGCACTAAAGGAGGTTAAAAAAATATGACAAACATAAATCCAAATACTCCTATGGAGAAAATGACACCAGGTGGTGATATTTATACAGCTGGTAATGCAAGAGAATTCAAAACTGGTGATTGGAGAAGTATAAAACCTATTTTTCTAAGTGAAAAATGTAAGCAATGTGGTCTATGCTTTCCTGTTTGCCCAGATGATGCTATTCCGGTTGGTTCAGATTTAAAAAGAAAGGATTTTAATTATGATTATTGCAAAGGATGTGGTGTATGTGCTAAAGTCTGCCCTTTTAATGCAATTGAAATGAAAGAAGAATAATAAATTGAATTTTGAATTTAAAAATAATTAAAAAGAAAGGAAGAATAAATATATGAGTATAAGAGAAAGATTAAGTGGTAATGAAGCTGCTGCAACCGCTATGAAACAAATAAATCCAGATGTAGTAGCAGCCTTTCCAATTACCCCATCTACCGAAATTCCTCAATACTTTTCAACTTTTGTGGCAAATGGAACAGTTGATACAGAATTTGTTGCTGTTGAAAGTGAACATAGTGCAATGTCGGCATGTATTGGTGCAGAAGCTGCAGGCTCAAGAGCTATGACAGCAACTTCTGCAAATGGTTTATCTTTAATGTGGGAAATGATTTATATTGCATCTAGTTTAAGATTACCAATTGTTCTATCTTTGGTAAATAGAGCAGTATCTGGTCCTTTAAATATTCATAATGACCATTCAGATGCAATGGGAGTTCGTGATAGTGGATGGATTATGCTATTTTCTGAAAATAATCAAGAAGCTTATGATAATACATTAATGGCTCATAGAATTGCTGAGCATGAAAGTGTACGATTACCTTTGATGGTATGTCAAGATGGTTTTATCACATCTCATTCGATTGAAAATATTGAATTAGTAGAAGATGAAAAAGTAAAAGACTTTGTAGGGGAATATCATCCTGAACATTATTTATTAAATAAAGAAGAACCAATCGCAGTTGGGCCTTTAGATGTTCAAACTTATTTATTTGAACATAAAGCTCAACAAGCACAAGCTATGAAAAATGCAAAAAAAGTTATATTAGAAGTTGCCAAAGATTTTGAAAAAATGACTGGAAGAAGTTATGGTTTCTTCGAAGAATATAAATTAGAAGATAGCGAAGTTGCAATCGTTTGCATGAATTCAACTGCAGGTACTACAAAATTTGTAGTAGATAACTTAAGAAAAAAAGGACTAAAAGTTGGATTATTAAAACTTCGTGTATTTAGACCTTTTCCAGCAGAAGAAATAGCAAAAGCTTTAAGTCATTTAAAAGCAATAGCTGTCTTAGATAAGGCTGATTCTTTAAATGCTGCAGGAGGTGCTTTATTTGAAGATGTAACATCTGGTATGTATGTTAATAACACATATGTTCCAGCTGTAAACTACATTTATGGAATTGGTGGTAGAGATACTAAAGCAGATGATATTGAAAAAGTATATGAAGATTTATTGGAAATTGCCAAAACAGGAAAAGTTGAAAATCCTTATCGCTATTTTGGATTAAGAAAGGAGGCGCATGAATAATGCCTTATAATGTAAAAGAAGTTGTAGCAAATAAGCCTTCTAGGTTTACATCAGGTCATAGAATGTGTGCTGGTTGTGGTGCTCCTCCTGCTTCAAGAATGATCATGAGAGCTCTAAAACCTGAAGACCATGCCGTAGTTTGTACAGCAACAGGATGTATGGAAGTTTCTACTTTTATTTATCCTTATACATCTTGGACAGATTCATTTATTCATACAGCATTTGAATGTGCTGGTGCTACTTTATCTGGTGTAGAAGCTGCTTATCAATCTTTAAAAAAGCAAGGGAAAATTAATCATACTACTAAATTTATTGCATTTGGTGGAGATGGTGGAACTTATGATATAGGATTACAAAGTTTGTCAGGTGCTATGGAACGTGGACACGATATGGTATATGTATGCTATGACAATGGAGCTTATATGAATACTGGTATTCAACGTTCTTCTGCTACTCCAAAATTTGCTGATACCACAACTTCACCTGCAGGAAGTGTAATTCCTGGTAAAATGCAATCTAGAAAAGATTTAACTAAAATTATGGTAGGACATCATTTGCCTTATGTTGCTCAAACAGTAGGTTATATGAATTTTAAAGATATTTATGAAAAAGCTGAAAAAGCAATTTATACAGAGGGTCCTTCATTTTTAAATGTTATGGCACCTTGCCCTAGAGGCTGGGGATATCCAACAGATGAATTAATGAACATTAATAAGTTAGCAGTTGAAACTTGTTATTGGCCTTTATATGAAGTAATTGATGGAGTTTATAAAATCAACTATAAGCCTACTAAAAAATTACCAATTGAAGAATTTTTAAAACCTCAAAAGAGATTTAGACATATGTTTAAACCAGGCAATGAATGGATGATAGAAGAATTCCAAAAAGAAGTAGACAGTAGATGGCAAGAACTTTTAGATTTAGAAGAAATTACAAAAAAAGATTAAAAATTTATACTGCCCAAAAATTGTTGAACAAAAAGTTTCACAATTTTTGGGCAATTAATTTACTTAATATCTTTATATGAAAAATTTTTAAATTTAAATCACTCATATTTTTCTATAATTTTCTTTTTACTAGGAATCAAGAAAAATAGTCCTACTATTATTGGTAAATAAAATGTATATAATCTCCAAAATAATATCGACATGTTTATAGTACCTTCTTTAAAAATAGAATTAAACAATAAATAAAACCCACCTTCTGCCCCTAGTCCTGAACCAGGTGTTGGGATAAATGTCATAATTAATAATAAAAATGCCTGTACAGGTATAATTTGCCAAAAAGTTATTCCAGAGTTTCCAAATGCTCTATATACCATATAAGTTATAGAATAATATGCTAAGCTTTGTATAACAGCAGTTATAAACATTTGTATTACCATTTTCTTTTCAGATTTCATAAATTTAAATTGTTCACCAAAATGATCTATGCTTTTATCAAGATTTTCTTTAGTTTTATCTGGATTTTTTAAAATATGAATCTTGCCTAATAATTTAATTATCGGTGTAGTAATAATTGTTATCATTTTTTTCTTAATTCCAGCTAATATAACGACTATAATAGCTAATATATTTAATAAAAAACCTATAATCGCTATCCAAACATAATCTTGCATTAAAGCTTTAAAAAAACTAAATTGAAAGCATATAATAATTACTGTAGAAATTACTAAAGCGCTTTGTGTTATTATAAATTTAATTGCCATAGCACTTAAAGAATCACTTACCCTTTTTCCTGTTTTAGTTAATTCATATGCTTGCATTGGTTGCCCTCCAGAAGAAAAGGGTGTAACATTATTAAATAAAAGTCCTATCATCGATACTTTAATAGAATTTCCTATTGTTTGATTTGGATACATCTTTTTTAATGGAATGTGTAATGTAATTGATTCACATAGCCAATGAATCAATACACATCCCAGTCCTGCAAGTACCCACTTATAGTCAACCTTATTAAGTAGTTGTATTATATTATCAATTCCATCTACTTTAATCATATAAAATAGTAAAGCCGTAAAAATAATAATTATTAATGCCAAATTTAATATTGTTATTTTCTTGTTAGCTGGTTTTACTTCTCGCTTTTCATCAAATTCATTTTTATTTTCATTTTTTATATTTTGATTTAAATTATTGTTATTTTCATCATGTTTTTCTTCATTTTCTTTTTTTGATTGTTGTTTTAATCTATTTTCATCTTCATTTAGCTTTTCCATATTTTCTTTTTTATCAGGTTGAATTTGTCCTTCATTATCTGAAATATTTTTTTTCATACTGACAACTCTCCTATTATATAAAAAGACTGTAATTTAGTATGTACTTTACTAAAACAGCCTTTTTACTATGTTTTTAATTTTTTATGTTTTTCTTTATTCTTCAACTGGTGCTTCTACTGGACAAACACCTGCACATGTACCACATGATATACATGCTGATTGATCAATTACAAATTTATCATCTCCTTGTGATATACATCCTACAGGACACTCTGCACTACATGCTCCACAAGAAATGCATTTTTCTGTTATTTTGTATGCCATTTTTTCACCTCCTAAAAATTAAGTTTATTTTATAATACTATTAATTAATTTATATTAAGCAATTAATTACTTTTAATCCCTTTTTTCCAATTCTTCTAGTTCTTCTAATTCTTTTTTGTTTAGCAATTCTTCTTCATCTACTTTTTCCTCTGTTGCATCTTTAATTATTTTTACATCTTTAGCTAAATATTTTTTATAAAAGTATCCTTCTCCATCTTTTATTTTAACTCTTACTACTTCTTTAAGAGTTTCAATTGTATCTACTTCTCCTTCGCCATCTTCAGTTTGTACAATTGCACCCACATGCGGTAGTTTTTTTAATTTTTCTTCATATACTTCACTTTCATATTTTAAACAACACATCAACCTTCCACAATTTCCTGAAATTTTTGATGGATTTAAAGATATATTTTGTTCTTTTGCCATTTTAATTGATACAGCTTCAAAATCACTTAAAAAACTACAACAACATAATTCTCTACCACAAACGCCATTTCCGCCAATTCTTTTTACTTCATCTCTTACACCTATTTGGCGTAATTCAATTCTTGTTTTATAAATTGCAGCTAAGTCTTTTACTAAATCTCTGAAATCAATTCTACCATCTGCTGTAAAGTAAAAAAGTATTTTGCTATCATCAAATTTATATTCTACATCTGTTAATGTCATATTTAGCTTATGTTCTTTTATCTTTTTTTGGCATAACTTAAATGCATCCTTTTCATTTTTCCTACATTCTTCATAGTGTTTATGATCTTTATAATTTGCAATTCGAATTACTTTTTTTAAAGGCTCTATTATTTTTTCATCTTCCACCATTCGGTTTGGAATCATAACTTCTCCATATTCTTCTCCTTGGGCGGTTTCTACAATAACATTATCTCCTTTTTTTACTTTAAAATTTTTTGGATTAAAAAAATATATTTTACCTAATTTTTTAAATCTAACTCCTATTATATTTTTCAAATTACTTCCTCCCACATATTGAATAACATATCATCAATACACATATCATAATTTGCATTTTTTTGTAACTTTTGCTTTGTGTTTTCCACAAATTGAATACAAGTTGTGTATTTATAATCATTTTTTGCCTTCTTTAGTAAAATAATATTTATATAATCTAGTAATTCTAAAATCTCATCTTTAGATTTATATAATATTTCGGCTTCTTGTGCTATATCTACTAAATCTTTTTTATCTAGATTATTAATGAGATTTTCTATTGTTGTATAATTTTTAGCTTTATCTTTTAGTTCAATTGCTCTTCCAATACTACCTTGAAACATTTCTAACATATTTTGTGATATATTTTTGATTTGATAGTTGTCTTCTAAATATTTAATAATATCTTTGTTTTCTATTGGATTAAAATTCATGATCATACATCTTGATCTTATAGTTGTTAAAAATGCATTTTCGTTAGAGCCAATTAATATAATTGTTGCAAACTCAGGTGGCTCTTCTAATGTCTTTAATAAGCAATTTTGTGCCTCTTGTGTCATAAGATCCGAATTATCTATAATATATACTTTCCTTTCTGAAATAATTGGTTTTTCTTGTATTTTTTTTTGCAACTCTCTTATTTGTTCAATTTTTATACTATTTCCATCAGGTTTTATACACAAAAAATCAGGGTGATTATTACTATCAAATTCAATACAAGATTTGCATAAATTACATGGCTTATTTTGGCTAAAACATAAAATTGATTTTGCAAGTTCAGTAGCAATCATCTTTTTTCCAATTCCATTTGTTCCTATCATTAAATAACTATGGGATATTTTATTATTAAGAACAGCTTGTTTTAGCATAAATTTAATGGGTTCATTTCCTAAAATATTTTCAAACATTTAAAGAGTCTCCTTTTATTATTATTCAACTTTTCCCCATTTATTTAATGGCCATATTCTAATTGCAACTGTACTTTCTATTTTTTCTAGTGGTATACATCCAAATGACCTACAATCAGTACTATGGTTTCTGTTATCACCCATAGCAAATACACAATTTTCAGGTACAATAAAATTATCAAAACCAACTTCTATTACATCGGTTAATATTCCTTCTTGTAAATATGGTTCTTCTAATTTGTTATCATTTATATATACTTTTCCTTCTTTTATTTCTACATGTTCACCTGGAAGAGCTATTACTCTTTTTATATAGCTTCTTTTTCCTATTTCTAAGAAATTATGAATAAACCAATCTATTCCTTTTTTTTCATCATATTTTGCAACTGGATTTTGTAAATTAATTTCAGATTCTGAATAACTAATTTTATTTGGTTCTTCAAAAGTTATAATTTCGCCTCTTTTTGGTAATGTTTTTGTAGTTCTTCCCCATCTATTAAGCCATAATCTTTCATCTTGTATTAAAGTTGGATTCATAGATACTTGCTTTACTATAGTTGGTGTTCCTATAAAATATCTAAATACCATTGCCAATACTAAGGCTATTATAATACAGTAAATCCACTCTAAAATTTCTTTTGCTGTCGAATTCAAATTTATCTCTCCTTTTTACATTTGTTTTTTCATACTTTTTTATTATACATTAAAATTCACTTTTTAGCAATCAAAAAATCAATTTTTTCATTTTTATATATTATAATTTATTGCTATTCACAGATGTAAGATCCTAACTTCTTACAGACTTACTCAGACTATCTGTGAATTGTAACTTTAATTTTCTTTTGTAGGAATTTTAATAACAACTTCAGTTCCTTCTCCTACAACACTTTTTATATCAATACTTCCACCATTTTTATCTAAAATTTCTTTAGCAATTGAAAGTCCGTAAACCTGTCCCTCCCATTTCTCTTGTTCTTGCTTTATCTACACGATAAAATCTTTCAAAAATTCTAGATAGGTCTTCTTCTGGAATTCCTATTCCATTATCGAAAACTTTTATATATGCATCATTATATACAAATCCTACATATATTTTTATTTCTCCTCCATCTTTTGTGTACTTTATACTATTTGTTAGTATATTTAATATTACCCTTTCAATATCATATTTATCTGCATAAACAGGAGGTACATCTGCTGTAACAAAACAGTTTACTGTATGATTTTTTTTCTTAATTTCTATTGCCAATTTATCTTGACATTTTTTTACTAACTCTCCCAAATCAAAAGATTCCTTTTGTGTTACCTTCTTATTACTATCATATCTTGATAATGTTAATAAATCAGTAACTAGTTTTGCCATTCTTCTTGCTTCTGTTGCAATTACATTTAAAAACTTGTCCTGTGCTTCTTTATTATATTCCCCTTCTAATAATGTATCTGCATATCCCATAATTGATGTAATTGGAGTTTTTAATTCGTGTGAAACATCTGCTACTAATTCTTTTTGCATATTGTCTAGTTTTACATGTTCTGTTATATCTTGTATTACCGCAATTATTCCATCTGGTCTATCAGATTCATCTTTAAATAGTGCAAAAAAAACATTAACATATCTTTCATCTACTTGTATTCTTTGTTCTGTTGAAGTCCAATTTTCCAAGTAAATGATTTTTTCCATATTAATATTTAAATTGAATTTATTAAAGATATCATCAAATGTATTATCCTCTGGTCTAATGCTTAAAAGTTTTTTTGCTACTGGATTAATTAAAATAATTTCACCTTTTCTGTTAAATGCAATTATCCCATCTGCCATATGCAAGAGGATTGTTTCAATTTGATTTTTTTGTGTAGAAACTTCACTTAGCTTTTCTTTTAATTCTGTGGTCATAATTCCAAAAATATCTTCTAAATTACGCTTTTCGCCTTTCTTTTTGCTATATTTTTTATCTTTTATATCATCCTCTGTTATTTTTTCTGCACTTTTTATTAATTTATTAATAGGGTAAATAACAAATTTTGAAAGAAACATTGCAATTAAAATTCCTACTAAAATAAATAATGTAGCAGAAATAGTCAGTATAATTTTTGTATTATTTTCTAAAAGATTTATTTGTTCTAATACTTGTCTTACTTGTGTTATTTCCTCTGTTTGAAGACCTATGCCGATTTCGTGTAATGAATGAATATAAAAAGCTCCTAGACCACCTATAATGATAATACCAATTAAGAAAAATATTAGTACTATTTTAAATTGTATATTTTTAAACATTTCTTACCTCAATTTAACTAATTTTTTTATTTTTTAACTTTTTTATTTAACTAATTTCTTTATTTCTTTATAAATTTTTTCTTCTGCATCTGTTGATGAAATTTTAAGTGCATTTTCTCCCATCTTTTTCATTTGCTCTTTGTTATTTATAATATTTTTTATTTCATCATTTAATTTTTTTCCATTAATTTCTTGATCTAATATTATCTTAGCCGCACCTACTTTTTCTAGTTCTTGAGCATTATATAATTGATGATTATGACTAACATTTGGTAATGGTACCAAAATCGATGGCTTTCCTAAATTAGAGATCTCTGTTACTGTCATTGCGCCACTTCTTGCAACAATAACATCAACTGAATTCATTAATTCTTCCATATTATATATGTATGGTATAATTTTTGTATTTTCTATGTTATTGATCAAAATTGATTTTGTTTCTAATTCTTCTTTAATTATATCATATTGTTTTGGCCCAGTTGCCCAAATAACTTGATACTCTTTGTTTTGGCCTTTTTCTATAATTTCTATCATAGTATCATTAATTCTTTTTGCTCCTTGACTTCCTCCAAAAACAAGCACAGTAGGCTTGTTTTTGTTTAATCCAGTATCTTTAATTATTTTTTCTTTTTCACTTTCTGAATAATTTTTCTTTTTTATTTTTACTGGCGTTCCTGTAAATACAATATTTTTTCCATTTCTAATTCTAGATGCTGCATCATTAAAAGAAACTAATATTGTATCTGTTTTTTTCGCAAGAAATTTAATAGCCTTTCCTGGAAAACTATTACTTTCGTGTAACATTGTTGGTATCTTTAAACTATGAGCATAAGATATAGTTGCCCCACATATATATCCACCTGTTCCTATAACAATATCTGGATTAAATTCTTTTATGATTTTTCTTGCCTCTCCATAGCCTTTTAATGTTCTATACATTTTTTTAATATTTTCTATTGATATTTTTGGGTTTAAGCCATATACTTCAATTGTTTTTAATTCGTATCCAGCTCTTGGAACCAAATCATTTTCTAATCCTCTTGTTGTTCCTATAAATATTATTTTAGAATCTTTTTCTTCTTTTTTTATTTTATTTGCAATAGCTAAACCTGGATTAATGTGGCCTGCTGTTCCCGCAGCTGAGATTATAACTCTCATATATGTTTTCCTTATAAAATATATTTAGGTTTTTATAAAGGTTTTACCTATAAACCTTTTATATATTATTTGTAAAATAACTTTATTATACTTTTATTATTTTGAATTTGATCTAGAAATATTTAGTAATATTCCCATTTCACAAAGTAGAATAAATAGTGCTGTTCCTCCGATAACTAAAAAATGGTAATGGCATACCTGTTGCTGGCATAGATGAGGTTACAACTGCTATATTAATAATTACTTGTATTGCAACTAGCGCAGTAATTCCAATTGCAATTAGACTACCAAACATATCTTTTGATCTCATTGCAATCAAAACACCTCTCCATATAAAAATAGCAAATAATATTAATACTATTGCACAACCTATAAATCCTAATTCTTCTCCTACTATAGAAAAAATAAAATCATTATGCGGTTCTGGTATGTATAAAAATTTTTGTTTACTTTCTCCGAAGTCCTGCTCCAAATAATCCACCAGATCCTATTGCATATAAACTCTGTATAACTTGCCATCCATCACCTGTTATGTCTTTCCATGGATCCAAAAAAGTAACAACTCTTTGTAATCTATATGGTTCTTTTATAATTAAGAATATCATAGCTGGAATTCCTGCTAAAGATCCTGTAGCTATAAAGTGCCAAAATTTGCATCCAGCCATTATCATCATTATTGAACAAATTCCGATAATAACTACTGATGCACTAAAGTGAGGTTCTAATAAAAGTAATCCTATAATTGGTGCTAATAAGCATATATGTTTAAAAAATCCCTTAAAATATAAACTTAATTCATCTCTGTTTTTTACTAAAATTCCTGCATAAAATATAATCATTAAGAATTTCACAATTTCAGAAGGTTGAAAAGACAATGTTTCTGTAACATAAATCCATCTTTTGGCTCCATTTACAGTTTTTCCTGCAATTAATACTAATGCTAGCAAAATTATAGCAATCCACCATGCATGTTTATAAAATTTTTGATAAAACCTATAGTCTATCTTTGAGATAAACATCATAGCTATAATTCCTAATACAGCAAAAATTAATTGTTTCGAAAAATAGGCGTAGCTATTTCCACTTTCTGCAAGTGCTGAAGGTGAACTCGCTGATAAAACCATAATTAAACCTATTGATAAAAGTAACAATATGGTAATTAGTAAAGTAAAATCTATAGGATTATTTACAAAACTTGAAAAGCTTTTTTCTTTTTTCTTTTTGGTCATTTATTTTGTTCCTTCCTTAACTTTTATAATTTTATATCACCTTTAGTCCAATTATGCATAACAATAATGTTATTACACTAAATATAATAACAACCTTGCTTTCTTTCCAACCAGATAATTCAAAATGATGGTGCAATGGTGCCATTTTAAAAATCCTATTACCTGTTTTCTTGTAATAAACAACTTGAATAATAACAGATAAAGTTTCTATTACTGGAATAAGAGCTATTATAATTAGTATCAATGGCATTTTTAAATATAAGGACATAGCAGATATTACTCCTCCGAAGTAATAATGAACCTGTATCTCCCATAAATACCTTTGCGGGGTGTAAATTAAACATTAAAAATCCAAGTACAGCTCCTATTACTATACTTCCAAATATAGAAATTTCTGTGTATCCTTGTATTATTCCTATAATTGTTAAGCAAGTTATAATTATCGCACAAATACTAGAAGAAAGTCCATCAATTCCATCTGTTAAATTTACTGCATTTGTAGTTGCTAATATAACAATAATTGCAAAAGGTATATATATAAGTAAAGGAATACTAAAATATGTTTTTAAAATTGGTATATATGTGCTAGTTCCAATTCCTAAAATTTGTGTTAAATATACTACATATCCTACAGATACTATTAATAATCCTAACATTTTATAACTAGGTTTTAATCCTTTAGTATTTTTTAATACAAGCTTTTTAAAATCATCTATAAAACCTATTAATCCAAATCCTATAGTTACTAATAACATTGGTAAGATTTTATTTGCAATTTCAGACTGATTATTTGATAGCATAAAAATATAAGTGCTTGTAACAACTAGTATCATTGTTATAATTATTATAATACCACCCATTGTAGGTGTCCCTTGTTTTTTTAAATGTGATTGTGGACCATCATCTCTTTCTATTTGTCCTATTTTTAATTTTCTAAGCACTGGTATAATTATAATTCCCAAAATGATTGATGTAATAAATGCTATTATTAATATCGGTGTTTCTAATTTCAACTTTAACCAACCTTTCCTTTTGTTTATTTAATCTCTTCTATTAAATCTTTTACAATAACTCTTTCATCAAAAGGATGCTTTACTCCATTAATTTCTTGATATGGTTCATGACCTTTACCTGCTAAAACAATAATATCTCTTTTTGTTGCCATTTTTATTGCTTGCCTAATCGCTTCTATTCTGTCTACAACAACTGAATATTTTCCTTTTGTTTTTTTCATTCCTTCTTCAATTTGATTTACAATATCTTGAGGATTTTCAGTTCTTGGATTATCCGAAGTAATGAATGTATAATCAGCTATTCTTCCTGATATTTCTCCCATAATAGGTCTTTTACTGCTATCTCTATCTCCTCCACATCCAAATACACTAATTACTTTACCTCTTGTGTAACTTTTTACAGCCTCTAGTATATTTTGCAAACTTTCTGGTGAATGCGCATAATCTATCATAATTGGAATTTCTAATTTATTATCTACTAACTCTGATCTTCCTGGTACTCTAACTGATAATAATGATTCTTTAATCACTTCAGGCGAAATACCAAATTTTTGTACGACACAAATAGCTGCTAGTGAATTATAAACACTAAATCTTCCTGGTATACATGTTTTTACTCTTTCATTTCTATCTGTTATTTTTACTTTAAAATCTACATATGAATTTGTAATTGTAATATCTTTTGCTAATACATTTGCATAATTATCAATGCCATATGTTGTAATATTACTTTCTGGGAATAATCTTGGTATTTTTGCTCCGTGTAAGTCATCTGTATTTACAATTCCTGTTTTACACATTTCAAATAATTTTAATTTAGAATTAAAATAGTCTTCCATATCTGGATGCTCATTTGGGCTAATATGATCTTCTGAAAAATTAGTAAATACAACTATATCAAATTCACATCCTGCAACTCTATGTAATTTTAAACTTTGAGATGATACTTCCATTACAACTACTTCTACACCGTTTTTTTCCATTTCTGAAAATAATTGTTGTAATTCTAAACTTTCTGGTGTTGTTCTATCACTATCTTTTACTTTTTTTTCATTAATGTATGTTGCAATTGTTCCTATTAATCCAACTTTTTTACCTGCTTTTTCCAATATTTCTTTTATCATAAATGTTGTAGTAGTTTTTCCCTTTGTTCCTGTTACACCAATTAATTTAAATTTACTTGATGGATTTCCATAAAAATTGCTAGAAGTAATTGCTAAGGCTTCTCTTGTATTTTTTGCCATTATTACTGTAATTTCGCTTGGTATTTTAATTGATTTTAAATTGCAACCTTCTTCAATCATAATTGCAGATACACCTTGATTGATTGCATCTTCTATATAATTATGTCCATCAACTGAAAATCCTTTTATTGCAACAAATAAGTATCCTTCTTTTACTTGTTTTGAGTTTTTTTCAATACCTTTTATATCAATTTCTAAATTACCTTTTACTTTTAATCCTTCTAGCCCTATTAACATTCTTTTTAATTCCATCTTTATCAATCCTTTCAATTCTAATTGCTTTTATAAATTACAATATAGATTTTAAAGTATAATTATAATCATTAATATAAAATAATCAACAATTTTTTTACATTATATAACTAAATTAATAATTTGTATAGAGTTTTTTAAGCTTTTTTTATAAGCATTGTTACTAAATGTTACAATTTACAGTCTGTGATATAATTTGAAAATAGATGTAAATTGTAACTACTAAATAATGATTCGATATTTGAATATTTATATAATTGTCAGTCAATAGCATATAATAACGAAAATCATTATTCAGTAAAAATTTATTTTTAGTATTTCATTAATATATTTTATTAGAAAATAAATATTATATTCTTTTTTAATAATAAAATGCAGTAATACTTTTTTAATTACTGCATTTTATTATTTAGTTATTTTTTTAATATTGTTTCGCAATATTTACAACGATAAATTTGTTTTTCTTTATCTGTAAGAATAAAAATTGGCTCTAAATCATCATTTTCTGATGTTATACATCTTGGATTTTGACATTTTATAGAATCAAATATTTTTTCTTCTTTTTCTCTTTTTAATTCATCAATATTATTATCATTTTGTTCATTTAGTAATTTCATTATTAAAGCCATTCTTATATATTTTCCATATTCTACTTGTTTAAAATAACAAGCTCTCTTATCATCATCTACTTGCTTTGATATTTCATTTACTCTTGGCAGTGGATGCATTATGCATAAATCTTCTTTTGCTTTTTTTAGTTTATTTTTAGTCAAAATATAACAATCTTTTAATTTTAAATATTCTTTTTCATCATTAAATCTTTCCCTTTGTACTCTTGTCATATATAGTATATCTAAATCTTGCATATATTCTTCTAAATCAGTAGTTTCACACCAGATAATATTATTTTTTTCTAACACTTCTTTTTTTATATATTCTGGAACTTTTAACTCTTCTGGTGAAATCAAAACAAATTTAATGTTTTTATACTTTGTCATTGCTGTAATTAAAGAATGTACTGTTCTACCAAATTTCAAATCTCCACATAATCCTATTGTTAAATTATCTAATCTATTTTTTTCACACTTTATAGTTAACAAATCAGTTAAAGTTTGAGTTGGATGGTTATGTCCTCCATCTCCAGCATTAATAATTGGAACTGTTGATTTAATAGAAGCAACTAGTGGTGCTCCTTCCTTTGGATGCCTCATTGCAATAATATCTGCATAACATCCTACTGTTCTTATTGTATCTGATACACTTTCTCCTTTTGATGTAGAACTAGAAGATGCAGAAGAAAATCCTAAAACATTTCCACCTAGTTCCATCATTGCTGCTTCAAAGCTAAGTCTTGTTCTTGTGCTTGGTTCAAAAAATAAAGTAGCTAATTTTTTACCATTACATTTCTTTGAATATTTCTTTTTATTTTTAATAATATCTTGTGCAACTTTTATTAGTTCTTCAATTTCTTGAATAGATAAATCTTTAATATCAATTAAATTTTTCATTTTTTCTCCTTCACTAAATTTTAAAATATTATTTTACTATATTATTTTTATCAAATATTGTTGTTTTTTGTCAATATCTAAATTTTATTTTATAAAATTTACGACAAACAAAAAAAATAACTAAAATTATTAAAATATTAAGGCTTCCCGATTTATTATTTTTAACCATTTAATATATCATAGAATATAATATAAAAAGTGAGGTGTATAAATGTGCTATCAAATTTTTTATACAATGCTAAAGCAATTATAGAAGGCGGAAAAAAATATCCAAAAATAAATGGAATCGTTACTTTTAGAGAAACAAAAAAAGGTATATTAGTTACTGCTAAAATTAATAATTTACCAATTTCTAAAGACAAATGTAAAGACAGGTTTTTTGGTTTCCATATTCACGAAGGAATTTCTTGCTCAGGAAATGTGGAAGATGAATTTGCAAATGCAAAAACACACTTAAACCCTACTAATTGTCCTCATCCGTTTCATATAGGAGATTTACCTCCACTTATTGAAAATGATGGTTATAGCTATATGAGCGTTTTAATAAATAAATTTAAAATAAAAGATATTTTAGGAAAAGTTATTATTATTCATGATATGCCAGATGATTTTACTAGTCAACCAAGTGGTAATTCTGGAACAAAAATTGCTTGTGGTAAAATAGAAAATTGAGAAATAACGTTATACTAGTGGGAGTAATTTTAAATATAAAGAGAAAGTACATTTAAATTAATTATTTGCACTTTCTCTTATATTTTCATTTAAATTGTATTTTTATTCTTCTTATCATTTTCTAATATGTTATATCAATTTTACTTCCTTTATTTACTATAATTCCTGCATTTGGAACTTGATTTGTTATTATTATATTTTCTTTATCTAACTCTTCTGTTTCATTTTCTAATATTAATTTTAATCCTTTTTCTTTCATAATCTTTTCTGCCTCCTCTAAAGTTTTTCCTATTATGTCTGGAGTTTGAACTTTCTCAATTTCTTCTACTTCTTCTTTATTGCCTTGATTAACCTCTAAATATGGTAAAATTTCACTAAATATTTGCCCACCAACTGGTGCTGCAACACCACCTCCTTGGTTCATTTTAACAACACAATTTTTTTAAAGATTAAACCTATTGTTTGTTTTATAATTTATGTAATTATTTTTTTATTTAAACATTTTTAAAAAAAATGTATAAAAAAATCGAAAAATGTACACAATAATTAATAAATCAAATATCTTAAATTTTTATGCACAATATTAAAAAATAAAGAAAGGAATTAAAATTATGAAAACTATTCAAAAAACAATTTTATTTTTATTACTATTATTATTAGCTTTAATCTTAAATCCAACCTCATCTAATGCTGCAACGCAAGTAAGTGATGAAGAAACTCTACTTCAGGCCCTTGAAGGAGAAGAAACGTCTATTGAATTAACAGAAAATATAGAATTAACTAAACCACTTCAAATAAGCGCAAAAACTATAACAATTAACGGTAATGGCCATACAATATCACCAAAAACTGATAACTGGAGTCCTGCCGGAAACAATAGCAGTCTAATCACTGCAGGTGCAGATGCAAAGCTTACTTTAAGCAATATTCAATTAACCAACTCTTTTAAATATGGTGTACAATCTTATAATGGTGGTTACGTAATTTTAGATGGTGTTACAATTAGTAATTGTAAATTTGGTGGTGTATTAGTTAATGCAGGTACAGTCGAAATTAAAAATCTAACTCTAAATAAAAATGGTAGCGATTCTAACAATGGAATTGAAATTGCTAAAGGTCTTAGCGTAAATACAGGAGATAATGAACCAACATTAATAATGAATGGTACTTTATCATCAACAGAAACTAAAAATGTAATATATATTGCAATAAATGATAAATTAAGCAGTTTTCAAGTAAAAAATACAGAAACAACACTAAATAAAATTTTAGCAAGTGGAAATAAGATAGTTGTAACAGATCAAAATAACAATGTTATATTTGAAAGTAATGAAGTTGAAGATATTTCAATCGAAGGTGAATCTTATTCACCAAATGATCCAGTTAATGTAACATTACCTGAAAAAGATATAACTCCTAAAACTGGTATAAAAAATAATGTTGGATTGGCTATATTTTTTATAGTTTCTTCATCTATAGGAATAATAGTATTAAACAAAAAAATTTTAAGTAAATAAAAATTTTATAATAATATAGTTTAAGATTAGATGGTTGTCTACATTTTAGTATATATAATGTAGATGCCATCTATATATTTACAGGAGGAATGAGATTAAATATGAATAAATCTAAATACAAAATAATCTACATATTATTAATTATATTGATTATTGTTTCAGTATTATATATAGCTAAATATTATTATGATATGTTAAATTCAAAAAAAGATAGTAATTCTATAAATGAAGTTCAAGTGCATGAAAATGAGGAAATATCTACTCAAAATCAAGAGATTCCCAATATTAACCTCACTAATAAAACTGAAAGAATGCTAAAACTAGAAGAATTGCAAAAAGAAAATTCGGATATAATAGGCTGGCTTGAAATAGAAAACACAAGTATAAATTATCCTGTTTTACAAGGTTCTGATAACGATTTTTATTTAAGACATAATTATAAAAAAGAATATTCTATAAATGGATCTATCTTTTTAGATAAAGACTATTCATGGTCTCCTCCTGGTAGCAATTTATTAATTTATGGACATAATAATAAGAATCATACTATGTTTCAAGAACTACTAAAATACACTGATATATCATTTTACGAAGAGCACCCTATTATAAAATTCACTACAAATAATGAAGATGCAAATTTTGAAATAATAGCTGTATTTAAATCTAAAGTATATTATAAATCAGAAAAAAATGTTTTTAAATATTATTATTTTATAAATGGCAAAACAGAAGATGAGTATAATCAATTTGTACAAAATGTAAAAAATGCTTCCCTTTATGATACAGGTAAAACTGCAAAATATGGTGAACAACTAATTACTCTATCTACATGTTCATATCACACTACTGATGGTAGATTTGTTGTAGTGGCAAAAAAACAAGCCTAAAATTTCAATATACAACTAAAAGAAGCGTATAAAGGTAAATTTTACCTTTATATGCTTTTCTTTTAGCGCAATTTGTTAGATTTTTAGTCTTCATACAAGGCCGAGGCATACATTTGCATAATGGATAATACGAGCGTTGACCACTCGTAATCTCCAGTATTGCCTTCCGCATTTGGAGGACAATAGGTATCATTTACATCATAAATGTTACCTCCATCCTTTAAATTGTTGTATTGGCAAATAATAGCCTCCTTTAGGCCTTCTTGCATCGAGTCGAATCTCATGGCACTTCCATCACTATTTAGCATTCCTCCATAATTATGGTAGTTTACCGCTAAATATGATGAAAAATAGCCTGATTCGAGACTCATTACTGAAAGAGCAAATAGCTCATTAACCTCATATTGACTTACAGTATCAGCCATCACACATGATAGCTTATCTATAAGCTCCTGATTGTCTACCAATCCACTCTTTTCGAGTAGATATCTCATTTCTTCTTTGGTTAACCCCAAGCTATTTGACATATCCATTTCATCGGATATGTATGAAGGAAGTTTTTTCCTTAAGCTTTCTTCCACTGAAGAATCAGAATCTACTTTCTCTTGAGATTCACACTCCTCTGAAGAATCAGATTCTACTTTCTTTTGAGATTCAGACTCCTCTGAAGAATCACAATCTACTTCCTCTTGAGATTCACACTCCTCTGAAGAATTAGAATCTACTTTCTCTTGAGATTCAGACTCATCTGAAGAATCAGATTCTACTTCCTTTTGAGATTCAGACTCCTCTGAAGAATCAGAATCTACTTTCTCTTGAGATTCACACTCCTCTGAAGAATCAGATTCTACTTTCTTTTGAGATTCAAACTCCTCTGAAGAATCAGAATCTACTTTTTCTTGAGGTTCAGACTTTGGTTTATCCATCGGCTTTACTGTCTTTTTCAGATCTGTCTTCACCTCTTTTACGACTTCATTAATCGTTGGTCTCTGCTGCATAAAAATACAAGGCTGCATAAAATACCAGCCTATGCAACAAATGATAATAACCACCATAAAAGTTACGGTTTGTTTTATTTCCTCCTTTATCGTTGTTTTCTTGTTTGTCTCACCAAACCTCATATAAGTCCGGTATTTTTTTTGGTTGTTCATTTTTTTGCTCCTTTATTTTTACTAACAAATCGCTCAACTTCAACAATTTGTTGTAATTAAATTATACCACATTTCTTTAAAAATAGCAAATTAAAGCGTTTTCAGAAATTTACTAACAAATTTTCTATGTATTCAATCCATTTTTTAGCTCATTTTGAAACTTAAATTTTATAGTTATATCTCCGTTTTCTTTTACATATATGCAATCTATTAATTCCATCATGATATCTCTTGATAATTCTGTAATGCCTTTTTGTTCTTTAAATCTCTCTATCCATTCATTTTGTAACCTATTTTGTATTTCATACTTTTGTTTTTCATTTCGTAGTCTTTCTATATTTTTTTTTGATCTTTCAATATCATTTTCATATTTTTGTTTATACTCTAAATATTCAACTCTTGTTATATCTCCATTTTTCCAATCTTCATATAATATTCTTTTAATATTTGACATTTTAGAAATTTCATTTTTTTTTGCAATTATCATATTTTCGATGTTTTCATTTTTAGTTTTTTGAAAACAAGTATCATTTATTTGTTTTAAAATTTCTTCTGTATCAATTAACAAATCAATATGTAAGTTAATAGCTTTTAAAACTGCTTTTTCTAAATTCTCTTGCTTAATAGAATGCTTTGTACATAAATTATTTGACTTTTTTCTATATGTACTACAAATATAATATCCATATTTACTTCCAATTTTATTTGTGCTACTTTTTTTATTCATTGCTCGCTTGCAGTCGTTACACTTTAGGAAGCCAGCCCATACAGACAGTTCCTTTGTGTTTTGAGATACTTTTGTATCTCGTTTGCTTAATTCTTGTGCTTTCTTAAAAGTTTCTTTATCAATTATCGGCTCGTGAGTATTTTCTACTCTTACCCATTCTTCTTTTGGAACATTTTCTATTTTATGTATTTTATAGCTTTTAATTCTCCTTTTTCCTTGAACGGTATTTCCTATATACACTTCATTGTTTAAAATATTTCGTACCGTAGAAGGAGTCCAAGTATAGGAATTTCCTTGTATTGCATAATTATTATAATTTTGTCCAAGTTCTAATTTTTTATGTCCTGTAGGGTTTAGAATTCCTAAATCATTTAATCGATGGCAAATTGCTATTTTCCCTAGTCCTTCATTTACATTCCAATCAAAAATTTTTCTAACTATGTGTGCTGCGACCTTATCTATGACTAACTTATGCTTATCTTTTGGATCTTTGATATAACCATAAGAAGGAAATGCACCTATAAATTCTCCATTTTTCTTTTTTCCGTTTAAAGATGTTCTTATTTTAATTGATGTATCTCGTGCATACTCATCATTTATTAAGTTTTTAAATGGTACTAAAATTGTATTTGTACTTGATGGATTTTTAAAACTATCTACAAAATCATTAATGGCAATAAATCTTATATTAAATAATGGAAAAACCTGCTCTATATAATTTCCTACTTCTATATAATTTCTTCCAAGTCTTGATAAATCTTTTACAATAACACAATTAATATTTCCATTTTTCATATCTTTTAGCAGTCTTTGAAATGAAGGCCTATTAAAATCGGTTCCTGTAAATCCATCATCTATATAAGTATCATAAACTATCAAATCAGCATGTTCTTCTACAAATTCATTTAATAATGTTTTTTGGCTAGTTACACTATTGCTTTCTTGCTTTTCCTTTCCGCTTCTCTTCATCTTCTTGTGAAAGCCTAATATATAATGCAACTGACCATATTTTTTGTTTTATATTATTATTTTCAATAGAAGAATACTTTGATTTTCTTCCTGACAATTTTGTTAGCCTCCTTCTCCATATAGTGTAACGTACTTAAATAAAAATGTCAGCCCCTTTTAGCCTTTAGTTTTAAAATTTTTAACATACATTCTTTAAAGCTTTTATTGTTTTCAGAATAAACTATTTGTACGCACATATTTCCTATCTTAAATTGATATAAGCCTTCTTCTTTTGATAAACTTTCTATCTTCTTATTTTGATTTTCCAATTTGTTTTCTCCTTTTGAAGATTTTATTATTCAATTTTATTCTTTCAAAAAAGTTTTATTACAAATTTGTCCTTCTATTTAAATAGATGTTTTTGAAAATCAAAATGGGTAATTTTTGCCAAAAATTTGATATATTTTACTCTAATATTTCATTAAAATATACATCTAAATCTTTTCTAACTTTCATAAATTTACTTTAATATATTTATGATAATGTGTCATTTTATATAATCTAATATATTTTTACTATGTGTATAATATCTTTTTAGCCATTTGTTCAAGTCCTTTTGCCTTTTAAATCTCAAAATCTTCTCATCAGGAATATTTTTTAACAATTCGAGAACCTTTGGTCTTTTTCTCTTGTTATATGTTACTACATATCTTAAAAAAGTAAAATCAATACGTTCTTTACATCCAGGAATATCTGGTTTTTCTTTATTATAATTTTTAAAAATTCTTTTACATACACCTTTTAGATGAGCAACAGTAGAATAATCTAACCAAATTATTAAATCAGCTTTATCTAATCTTTCTTTTAATGTTTTATTATAATTGCCATCAATAATCCATCTTTCTTCATTTGCTTTAGAAGAAATAATTGCATCTCTTTTATTTTTATCTATTTCAACCCAATTAGCATTATAGTTTATACTATCCAAATGTATAGCAGGTATATTTAATTCATTTGATAATATATTTGCTAATGTACTTTTACCACTTCCTGAACCACCTATAATTGATATTCTGTTAGTTAGTATATCAATATAATATAATTTTTCTCCATTAGATAATACTTCTAGAAATTTTGCACCAAATTTTTCATAGTAGTTCTCTAAATCAGTCTTTAAATATAATTTACTAATATTTCTTTTTCTAGCTTCAGCCAAAATAGCATTATTTAGTATTTTGGAATAGCCTTTTCCTCTATATCTTTTTTTTACATACATTGTCGCATACCAAGGTGATAAATCTGTTCTTTCTTCTCCATCTGTTGGAAAAATCGAAATAAATCCAATTAATTCATCATCATCTAATAATATTAGCTTACAATAATTAGCTTTTTTAAAGTCTGATTTTATTTTTAAAATCTTATTTTTTACTTTTAGTTCAAATTCATCTTTTAATAAATCCTTTTGTCCCCATTGTTTTTGAGTAAGAATTGCAACTTCTTCTATATATTTAGGTTTATCTCTTAAATCATATATTTTTAACATATCCCCATTCTCCTAAAAGATTTATTTTTACAAATTATACCATCTTTTTCTTTATATGTATATACAAAAATCATATTAATCAAGATAAGAGCGATTAAATCGCTCTACTCCTTTAAATTTATTAATTTATATAATTACTGATTTATAGATAATTTTGCCTAAGTGTTGTTAAAATTACCCACTCACCTCCTTGGTGTCCCCCTTCTCCTGTTGGATTATATAAAGTAACTAATACTACTACTTGAGGATTATCTATTGGTGCCACACCACAAAAGGATGTTACATATTTATTCGTATTAACACCATCTTCTGAAGTACCTGTTTTTCCGCCTATTCTATATCCTGCTACTTTAGCATTCTTACCAGTTCCCTCTGATACAACTGATTCCATCATACTTAAAACTTTTTCAGATGTTTCTTTTGAAATAACTTTATCATTAGTTTTTACTTCTATTTCTCTTATTTCTCCTGTTTTACTATCTATTATTTGTTTTACTATCCTTGGATTAATACTAGTTCCTCCATTTGCTATTGCTGAGACAGCTGTTACTAATTGAATGGGTGTTATTTCAAATCTTTGCCCAAAGCTTATTGTTGCCAATTCAACAGGTCCGGCTTTTTCTTGTGCTAGAAAGATACTTCCTGCTTCTCCTGGTAAATCTATTCCTGTCTTATTTAATAATTTAAATTTGTTTAAATAACTGTAATATTTAGTTACACCCATTTTTTGACCTAATCCTATAAATACTGGGTTACATGAATTCATAAG
>CANQVM010000010.1 GCA_947627265.1 uncultured Clostridia bacterium
TATAAGAAAAATATTAAATAAAATAATGTATGGATAATATCAAAAGTGGTGTTTCCCACAAAAAGTTTATGCAATGAATATTTTGTTATAATTTGCAATATAATGTGATATGTGTTATACTAAAAAAGAAGTACATAAGAGATTTAAAGAGGTTTTTATGAAACAAAATATTAAAGATTTATCTAAGAGCGATAAAGAATTTCAATATATAATAAGTCCGCTTATTGAAAATGAAACTGTACAACAAATGAAAAATTATAGGCAACATTGTGAAACAAGTTGCTTTGATCACTGTTATATGGCTGCTTATTATTGTTATTTAATATGTAAAAAATATCATTTAGATTATAAATCTGCAACAAGAGCTGCTATGCTTCATGATTTGTTTTTATATGATTGGAGAAAAAGGCAACCTGGAAGAAAAGGTTTACATGCATTTACACATGGAAAAACAGCTTGTGAAAATGCATCTAAATTATTTAATTTAAATAAAAAAGAAAAAGATATAATTATAAAACATATGTGGCCTGTTACAATTGCTTTTCCAAAATCTTTAGAAGCATTTATTTTAACTTTTGTTGATAAATACTGTGCCATTTCAGAATCCTATGAAATATTAAGATCAAAATTTTTTATGAAGAAATTTTTTAGATATACATATTTATTATTATGCTTAAGTTTTATAAAAATATAATAAAAGTGGATATTTAGAGTCCACTTTTATTATTTGATGCCGATGTCCATCTTAGCATTTTTATATCTTTATATTTTTTTAATACTTCTTTGTATTTATCGTATTCTTCTTCCCATAATTCATCTGGTACATTATCAAAAGCTTTAAATATTTTCTCCGCTTCTGATAAATATATAATTTGTTCTTGTGATGACATATTTTCGTATTGTTTTGCAAATTTATATAATTTATCTAACATTTGGTTTGCTTCTATAAAGCTCCAAAAATCTTTTACTTTTATTCCAAATAATTTTATTTGTAATACTGCATATGCAATTAATGCAAATATAATAAATATTAATATATATATAATTGTTAATATTTCCATTTTTTCACCTCTAGACAGTTTACTTTTGTACTTTTTTATTATACCATGTATCATTTTTTTTTGCAATCTTTATATCTATATTTATATTTTTTGTGCTATAATCATAGAATATAAATAATAAAATTAATTTAGAAATAATTAAATAAGGAACAATTTAGTTTGAAAGAATATAATTTTTCATTACTATGTGTACCTTTTGTTAAATAGGGAAAGGAATGAAATTTAAAATGGAAGAAAAATTTATGGTAACAAAAAAAGCTGGTATCTATGGTATCGTTGGAAATATATTTTTATTAATTATAAAGGCAACTATTGGATTTATTTCTAAAAGTCAAGCTATGATTGCAGATAGTATAAATAGTGCTGGAGATATTTTTGCATCTCTTATGACCTTTATTGGAAACCGAATTGCAAGTATCCCAAATGATGAAGATCATAACTTAGGTCACGGAAAAGCAGAATATATATTTTCTATGTTTATTAGTATTGCAATGATTTTAGTTTCTGCTAAATTATTATATGATTCTATTTTAACTTTAATATTAGGAAGTGAGCTACAATTTTCGTGGTTTCTTATAATTGTTTGTATTGCCACTATACTTATTAAAATTTGTTTGTATTTATATACTTTAAAATATTCAAAAAAATATAATAGCATTTTATTAGAAGCAAATATGAAGGATCATAGAAATGATTGTATTGTAACTGCTTTTACTTTATTTTCAGTTCTTCTTACTCTTTTTGATATTTACTGGTTTGATAGCATTGTAGGAATTGGTATATCTATATGGATTTGTTATACTGGTATTACTATTTTTATAGAAAGTTATAATGTATTAATGGATATTAGTATAGATGATAAAACAAAATGTTTAATTTTGGATATTACTCATGCTTTTAAAGAAATTAAACAAGTTGATGATATAGTTTCTACCCCTGTTGGTGATAAATATTTGGTCTTTATTAGTATTGGTGTTGATGGTAATATGTCTACCTTTGATAGTCATGAACTTGCTGATAATTTAGAACGAAGTGTTAATGAACTTGAAAAAATATATAAAACAGTGGTTCATGTTGAACCAGTTACAGATTTAAAATAACCATTTATTGTTTATATACATAAAAAATTTCTAGAATTTTCTTTTGGCTTATACCGCCTAAAAATTCTAGAAATTTTTTTATTTTTATTTTTCTAATGTTTTAAAATGAGAAGCATCTTCTTCTAATTCTTCTTGTGTATGTTTTTTGATTTCTTCAATAGAATTCACTTTTGCTTTTTTGATATCTTGGTCAAAATCATTTTCGTTTAAACCATTTTCTTTAATATTTTTTACTAATCTTTCTCTTATTTCTTTTTCAGTGAATACACTACTAATATCTTCATCTTCCATTAAATCTGCTACGCACTTTTCAAACTCTTCTTGTGAAAAGTGCGTGTGTCCTGTATCTTTATCTCCATCTATTTCTTCTACTGTTAGTTCATCTGCATCGCATCCTGCTTCTTCATGTTCTTTTGCTTCTTCGTAACTATTTTTTGATTCATAAACTCCTTCATAATATCCCATTGCAGCTCTTCTTGTTTCCGTATCAGTTGCAAACTGTGTATTTCTATCTCTTACTCTAGTGCTTACTAATTCGTTTCCAAAAGGACTATATTTTCCAATATTTACTTCTACATCATCACCATAATCTTTATCTAGTTGAATTATTTTGCTTCCAATTCTATATTCTGATATCACAGCATCTTTTTCTACGCTTCCATCTGTACTAATTTGATATTTACTTTGAATTGGATTATTCCCTGAAGCATGATTTTGTTCTAATTCTGGAATATATTTTTTTAGTGGTTCAACTTTGTTATCTTTCCCAATTGCTACCAAACCATAACGGGTAGAGGAATTGTCTATTACCTTTCCATTTTCATCTTTCATGCTAGATAACTCATAAGATTCAATTACACCAATTTTTTTAATATTGGCTGGTAATTTTGATGCTAGCCATCCTTTAATATCTTGTACATCATTTGCTCTTTCATCTAATTCAACTTCTTGTTTTATATTTACGTTTGATGTTGTTTTTACATTTTCGTTGTTTTTTGTTGTATTATTAGCTTCTATTGTAGATTTATTTTTTTCTTCTTTTTCTTCTCTTTCTAAATCTAATGTAGTAACAGATTTTACTCTTTCTTTGTCCATTCCTACTTCTTCCATGTATTTACTAATAGATTCATTTTGTTCAGCTTCTTTTTCTATGTCTTTTCTATCTACTTGTTCTATTTCTTCTTTTACTTGCTTAATAGTTTGCGTAATTTGATCTTTGCTTTCTGCACTTAATTCATTTTCTATTGTATTGTTATTTTCTAAATCTACTTCTATAAATTTACTTTTATTTACATCAGGATCGTATACTCCTATTAAAATTCCATTTATGTCATATTCATAAGTTCCTTTATCATTTTTTTGAATATTAACATTAACATATTTACCATCCTCTAAATTAATTTTCATATAAAAAACCTTCCTTTCTCTTTTTATATAAATTCACACATGATCAAAATAAATATAAAGGCCTTGATATTTGAAATGATATTAAGTTCTTACTTTCTTACTTTTTTAATTTTCTCTCTGTGTGAAATTTTAATTAGCATTTTTTGTACAAGTTAGGTTATAATTTAATTAACATTTTTGTACAAGTTAAGTAAAAATTTATTATTTAAATTCTGCAATTAAATCATAATCACTTACATCTGTTATTTTACATTTTGCAAATTTATTTATTTTATTTGTTTTATCTGACATTTGTTTGTTTTTAATATAAACTAGTCCATCAACATCTGGTACATCTTGCATTGTTCTACCAATATAATATTTACCATCAAACGATATATCTTCAATTAAAACTTCATATTCTCTGTCAATTTTCTTTTTCATATTTTGTCTTGAAATTTCTCTTTGTAATTCCATAACTTTTTTATATCTGGCCTTTTTTGTATTTCCATGAATTTGATTTGGTAATTTTTCAGCTGGTGTTCCTTCTTCTTTTGAATACGTAAATACACCTAATTTATCAAACTTTGCCCATTTAATAAATTCCAATAGTTCTTCAAAATTTTCCTTTGTTTCTCCTGGGAAGCCTACAATTAAGCTTGTTCTTAAAGTTACATTGGGTATTTTCTCTCTAATTTTTTTAATTAAGTCTTCTATTTGTTTTTTTGATGTTTTCCTATTCATTCTTTTTAAAATGGAATCTGATATATGTTGAATTGGTATATCAAAATATTTTGCTATTTTTTTATTTGATGCAACTATTTCTATTAGTTCATCTGTAATATCTTCTGGATATGAATACAAGAAACGTACCCATTTAATTTTTTCTATTTTACATATTTCTTTTAATAATTCTGCTAATTTACTTTCACCATATAAATCTATTCCATATTTAGTAGTATCTTGGGCAATAATAATAATTTCTTTGATTCCCTTGTTTGCTAGTTTATTTGCTTCTTGTAAAATATCCTCTTTTTTTCTACTAACAAATGGTCCTCTAATATATGGAATTGCACAATAGGTACATCTATTACTGCATCCCTCACCAATCTTTAAATATGCATAATTTTTACCAGTAGTAATAGTTCTGCTTAAAAATTCTTCTTGTGTAAGCATCGGTACTTCAGGAATTTTATTTTTTTTAGTTGTTTTATTGGTCTTGGATTTATTTACCATATCTTTTTTTACTAAATCTTCAATTTTTTCCCAAAAGTAATCGTATTCATCTAATTTTATAAATAAGTCTACTTCTGGAAGTAATTTTAAAAGGTCATCATAATATCTTTGTACCAAGCAACCAATTGCAATTAAATATTTGCATTTATTTTTTTTATATTCTGCCATTTCCAAAATTGTATTAATCGCCTCTTCCTTTGCAGAATCTATAAATCCACATGTATTAATTACAATAATATCTGCTTGCTTCTCATCATTTATAATCTCAAAATTGTTATTTTTAAATTTTCCAATTACTGCTTCTGTATCTATTAAATTTTTACTACATCCTAAATGTACAAATCCTACTTTCATTTTTTCTCCTGTCTCTTTTTATTCTTTATGACTACAAATATGTTTTCTTGTCATTTCTATTAGATCTAATTTTGTAAATCCTTCTACTTGTGTTTTTGTTCTATCTTTTTTTAATTCCTCTTTTAATAATTTTTCTATTTTGTTTTTATCATCTTCATTTTTCATGTCAATATAGTCAATAATAATGATTCCTCCGATGTCTCTTAATCTTAGTTGTTTTGCTATTTCTATTGTTGCCTCCTGATTTACTTTAAATATAGTTTGGTCTAAACTTTTATTTCCTGTATATTTTCCTGTATTTACATCTATTGCAGTAAGTGCTTCTGTTTTATCAATTGTTATAAAACCTCCACATTTTAGCCATACTTTTCTGTTTTGAGACTTTTCAATTTGTTTATTAATATCATATTTTGTAAATATATCATTTTCTTCTATAATTTCTATGTTCTTATCACTTAAATCCATTTGTATTTTTTCAATTATATCTTCACTTTTATAAACTAATTGTGGTTTATTTTCCCTTGGATTAACACTTGTTTGAATGATCTTATTCCATTTATTCTCAATATTTTTTATATCATTGATTAATTCTTCTTTTTTACCTTGTGCAGATGTTCTAATAATAGCTCCATTTCCTTTAGATAAATTATTTTTTACAAGATTTATTAATCTTTTTTGTTCTTCTTCTGATTCTATTTTTTGAGATACAGTAATAATATCTGTATTTGGCATTAATACAACATATTTACTTGGCAAATTAATATGTGTTGATACTCTTGCACCTTTTTTTTCATTACTATCTTTTTTTACTTGTACTAATATTTTTTGATTTGGTTTTATCACTTTTGAAATGCTTATACTTTCATCTTGTTTTTGTTTTGTTTCATCTATTTTTGGTAAAATATCTTTTAAGTGTATAAAACTATTTTTTTCTGTTCCAATATCTACAAAAGCAGATTGCATTCCTTTTAAAATATCTTTTACAATTCCTATATAAATATTTCCTTCTCTCCTGTTTGTGTTTTCATCTTCTTCATAATACTCTACTAACTTTCCATTTTCTACTAGAGCAATTTGTTTTTTTTCATTGTTTTTTTGTATCATTAATTGTAGCATTTTTACCTTCCTTTTTAGTTATATTTATTCATAGCAGAATCCACGTTTGTTTTAATTATATCTATTATTGCATTTTTAGCTAGTGTTGTAGACTCGTTTAATATATTTTTTTCTTCTTCTGGAATAAATCCAATTACATGATTAATTAAGTCATTTTTATTTTTTGGCATTCCAATTCCTACTCTAATGCGTGCAAAATTTTTAGTGTTTAAATTTTCTATTACAGATTTCATTCCATTATGTGTTCCTGGACCACCTGTTTTCCTAATTTTAATTCTGCCTGGTTCTATATCTATATCATCATATATTAAAATTAAATTATTTTCTTCAATTTTAAAAAAATCCATACATTCTTTTATGCTTTCTCCGCTAAGGTTCATATAGGTCTGTGGTTTTAATAAAATTACCTTTTTATTTTCAATTATTCCTGTTCCATATAATCCTTTAAATTTATTTTTTATTATTTCTATATTATATTGTTTCGCTAATTTATTTATTGTATCAAATCCCATGTTATGTCTTGTATTACTATAATCTTCTTCTGGATTTCCAAGCCCTACTATTAAATACATTTTACTCTCCTAACATTATTTTGTATATACATTTATTATTTTACATTGTTTTTATTATTTTTTCAAGCTTTTTATACTTATTTTATATAACTATCCCATATTACAATCATCACATTACCTTTAAAATTAATATAAAAAAACACTCTGTTTTATAGAGTGTTTTTATTTATTATTCTGCTGATTCCTCTGTTTCTGGAGCTTCATAAGCTTCTAATATAGCTTTTTGAATTTTCTCTCTTGTTTCAGCATTGATTGGATGAGCTATATCTTTGAATTCTCCGTTTGGAGTTTTTCTGCTAGGCATAGCTATAAATAATCCATTTTGACTTTCGATAACTTTGATATCGTGAACTGCGAATTCATTATCGAATGTTACAGAAGCAACAGCTTTCATTCTGTTCTCTGAATTTACTTTTCTTAAACGTACATCTGTGATTTGCATTTCTAAGTGCACCTACCCTTCCTTAAGTTTAAATTATATTTTGTACATATCGTTTAATCTTATGTACATTTATATTATTCTTCAAAAAAAAAGTTTTTCCTTCTTTTTTTTACAAAATTTCAAGTTTTATTTTTATTTATTTAATTTATTTCAATTTCAAATCACTTTTTTTATAAATTACTCATATACTACAGTATCTTTTTTCCATAAACTATTGAATTTTTACAGATATAATTATATAATTTAATTTATATAAAAGGAGCGTGTGTTTACAATGCCAGATATTAGTAATATAATAAAATATAAAAAGATTCATATGATTGGAATTGGTGGAGTTAGTATGAGTGGTATAGCTGCAATTTTAAAAAATTGGGGATTTACTGTTACTGGCTCTGATTGGTGTGAATCAGAAAATACTAATAAATTAAATGAATTGGGAATAAAAGTTACAATTGGCCATAATTTAGAAGATGTTAAAAATTCTGACATTGTGGTTTATTCTGCTGCAATTAAAAAAAATGATCCTGAAATTTTAATGGCACAAGAATTAAACATTCCAACTATAGAAAGAGCAAATTTTTTAGGAGAACTAACTCGATGTTATAAAGACACAATTTGTATTTCTGGAACTCATGGAAAAACCACTACTACTTCTATGATATCAATTTGTTTTTTAGAAGCTTTAAAAGATCCAAGTATTCAAGTAGGGGCTTTTTTAAATCAAATTGATGGAAATTATAAAATTGGTAATAGTGAATATTTTATTATTGAAGCTTGTGAATATGTAGAAAGTTTTTTAAAATTTAGTCCTAAGGCAGAAATAATTTTAAATATTGATAATGATCATTTAGATTATTTTAAAAACTTTGAAAATATAAAGAAATCTTTTATAAAATATGTAAATTTGTTACCTGATAATGGTATTTTAGTAATAAATGCAGATGATAAAAATTGTTTAGAACTTAAATCACACACAAATGCAAGAAGTGTTACATTTGGTATAGAAAATAATAATGCCGATTTTTATGCTAAAAATATTGTTTTTAATCAAGATGGTTTTGCTAAATTTGATGTATATCATAATAATAAATTTTTAGACTCAATAAAATTATCTGTGCCTGGAACTCATAACATTTTAAATGCATTAGCAACAATATGTTTATGTACCGAATATGGAATTAGTATACAAGATATAAAATTAGCTTTATCAAAATTTACTGGTGCTCATAGAAGATTTGAATATAAAGGAAAAATTGACCAAAAAGCTTGTGTATATGATGATTATGGTCATCATCCTACTGAAATAAAAGCAATTTATAATTCTCTTATGAACAAAAAATATAATGAATCTTGGGTAATTTTTCAGCCACACACTTATAGTAGAACTAAAAACTTATTAGATGATTTTGCAAATTCATTAATCGGTTTTGATCATATAGTTGTTTTAGATATTTATGCTGCTAGAGAAAAAAATACATATGGGATTACATCTAAGGATTTAGTTGATAAAATAATTTCTTTTGGAAAAAATGCTGAATATATTCCTGATTTTGAAAAATGTATTTCATATGTAAAAAACAATGTTCAAGATAATGATATTGTAATAACCCTTGGAGCTGGAACAGTAACTAAAATTGGTCCTATGTTAATTAAATAAATTTAGACAAATACACATATATTTACAATTTATATATATGTGTATTTTTAAACTAATTTTGAATATTTTGTTTCTAAATATTTACTTGATAATTGTAGTCTTTCAATTTGTTATTTAAAAATTTCATAATCTTTTTCATTTATTTCTCTATTCATTTGTATTCCTTTTTTTAGTTCATTTATTTTTTTGCGTATACCTTTTGTCTATTTTATTTACTACTTGTACTATTTGTTGTAATATTCAATTTTCCAAACTATTACCTCCTACCCTTTATAAATTCATATATATATAACATACATTATCTACAAAGTAAAAATCTAAATCGTTTTCAAAATCTATTATTTTTTCTGTTATATATTGAGTGTCTATACTTAATCCACAGTAAAATTCTAAAAATGATTTTATTGATAAACTTGCTAATATATAACTTTGTCTAAATTTTATATTTTTATATTTTTTTGATAATCCTTCTCCTGAAATTTGTAGTTTTATTTTTAATAATTCTACCTTATTTTGAGTTTCTTGTTCATATTTATTTATATTTTCTTTAATTTCATAACATATTGATTTATCTATATAATTTGATAATTTGCATTCTTTCATTGCATTATACATCTCTATATACATAACACTTGCATAAATTAATATTAATATTATATATATAATTTTATATAATCTTTTTTCTAATATATCTGTATTTAAATATATTTGTATCATAGTTAAACCATATATGCTACCAATTGACCAAAATAATCTTCCGAGCATAATAAATATTATTTAAATCATCAATTTCAAATATTAGTATTAGTGGAAAGCAAGAAATTATGGAAAATACAATTAAAACTATTACATTTATTAATTCATTTACATATTGTTTTTTCTTGTATTTTAAAATTAATATTAAAAAAAGTATAACTGTAATTAATATTATAATTAAATAAAAATTTTTTGGCATAATTCCTTTAGAATATGTAAGTACATCCTTTATTACTGTTAGAGAATTATAAAATTTTTCTTGTATATTAGTATAACTACTTATTAATCTATATGAAAGTGTAAACAAACTGCCATATATACTCATATATATATAATTTATTATAATTGGAATTATACTTAATAAAACAATTTTAAATTCTTCTAATATAACATTTTTATTAAGTTTATTGTATTTATTTAGTAGTAAAAATAATGTCATAATAAAAAATACATTTATTGTACCTTGATACATAAATATTGCAACTAATAAATATATGCTCATTTTTATTGGTTCTTGATCAATAACTGCTCTTTTGGCTGAAATCATATAAAATAAAATACTTAAAGCTATAATTGGCATTTCTATAAAACTCATATTATCCATATAAGAAAAGTTAAATATAGTAATAAATGCCAATAAATAAATTAAATATATATTTAACTTTTTATTTAAATTTAATTTAATGAGTATATTTTTAAAATATTTTATATTTATAAGAATAATTAAAATACATAATATAATTGAAATTTGATATAAGTTTGTTTCAAATATTCCAAATATATTTGCAATTAGTATATAAAGTCCGAGAAAATATTCTTCCATCAGCAAAAAATATTTGCTTTGCATATTCTAAATATCCCATATCATGCATTTTATAGGTATCATAAGTATTAAATCCTTGAATAAATTTCAAGGAAATTATAGTAATTATGATACCTAATATTGCTAATATTATATACTCCTTTTGGGTACATTTTTTTGTACATTTTTTCATTTATTTTTCCTTCTTTATATATATTCATTGGTAATTTGTGTTAATTTTTCATATATTACTTTACACTATAATTTATATTTAAAGTTAACCATTATTTAGTATTTTAACACAATAACTTTTATTTTGTATACCCTAAATACTTTTTAATTGTTTTAACATTATATCTCCAAAAACTGCATATCCTTCTTGTGGATTGTTTATAAGCACATGTGTAACTGCTCCAACAAACTTTCCATTTTGTATAATAGGTGATCCGGACATACCTTGTATAATTCCACCTGTTTTTTCTAATAAATTTTTATCTGTTACTTTTATTTGCATGCTTTTATTATCATAATTATTTTCTTTATAAATCTTTTCAATTTCTATTTCATATTCTTGTGGTTTTTGATTATCTAAACTACATAAAATTGTGGCTTTTCCTGTTTGTATTTCATCCCTTGATGCCACTTCTACTTCTTTGCTAGTATCTATATTTAAACTCGATAAATTATCTACTACTCCATAAATACCAAATCTACTATTCTTACTTATTTTTCCAATATTTGTTTGATTTTCTATAGTTCCTTGTATTTTACCTGGCTCTCCACTTTCACCTTTTGTTATATTTAATATTCTTGTGGTAACAAATTCTCCTGATGCAATATTTATCAATTCATTTGTATCAATATCTGTTATTCCATGGCCTAATGCTCCAAACATTTTACTTGAAGGTTCATAAAATGTAACAGTTCCAACTCCTGCTGCACTATCTCTTACCCATAATCCTAATTTATATTCATTATTACTAGTTTGTACTGGTGTAATACTACATTCTTTGGTTTCTTGCTCATGAACATATTCTACCTTAACATCTTTTCCTTGTGACATATTAACGCTATTAATTAAATCATTTGTTGATCCAATCTCTCTTTCATTTATTTTTATTATTGTGTCTCCTTCTTTTATTCCTGTGTTTTCATAAGGCTTATATTTTTTGCTGTCTTTTCCTTCTATTTCTGACATACCAACTACTAAAACACCATTTGTATATAATTTAACTCCTGCTATATTTCCAACTGGTATTACTGTAGTTTTAGGTAATACACTTACTTCCATATTTTTAAGAAATATTTTATCAAATAAGCTTACTTCTAAACTCGAAGTGCCAACTTGCTGACTTATTTTATTTCCTTGATTTGAAGAAGTTTCTATTGACTCTTTATTTTTATCTTTTATACTTAGACCTAATAATGTGTTTATAGATATATTTTCTCCTTCAAATACTACAAGTTCACTTGGAATATTATCTATTACTAAAATGTATATATAAATTAGAGATAAAAAAAATACTAATAATATCATCTTAAAAATTTTTTTCATTTAGTTTCTCCTTAAAATTTTGGTATTATTAGTATTTACTTTTTTTTTATTTATATACATTTTTGCTATCTAAATTATTCCTTAAGATCTTCTTGAACTTCTTCTAATTTATTTGATACTCTATACATTCCATATCTTTCTCTACCTAATGCTGTGTAATATAATTGTGCTAATTTTTCTTTATTGTTTCCATTTCCACTATTTTCACGTGCTAATTTCTTTACATATTCACTTATACTTTGTCCATTACTAGCACTATTTGCATCTATTATACTTTGTTCATTACTAGCACTATTGCTATTTGCATCTATTATAGATTTATATGATCCTAGTTCACTTTTTGGATAATAATAAATTGTTTTATCTGATTCATCATATATTACATTTCCATCTTCATCTTTTATCTCATTTCCAGACTCATCTTTTTGTGCCGATTTATAAGATGCTGTTCCTGTCCTTCTTTCAAAATCCACATTAAAATATCCTGTCGAATAATCCAAATTTAAATAATCACTTAAATCATTTCCTGTATCATCCTTTTCTTCTATTCTATGATATAATGAATCACTTCCTAAGATATATATAGAATCTTCTGAAACAAACTCTTCGTTAACATTGTTAGAAATTATAGAATGTCCATTATAAATTTTTCCACCAATATTTAACCCTTGAAGGAATGTAATCATTGATACATTTTGTGTTATTTGTTCCCATTCAGTATCTTCTAATTTAGGCATTTGGAAATTAACTTCTGATGTAGATACATTATTATAATTTGCAATTGCTACCATTAAATTACTTTCAATAGAATTTTTTATTACTTGTAGTCTATGACCATTAAAATTTGAATTAGAATCTTCTATTAAAGTACCAGAATTAATAGTATTATTAAGTTCTCCAAATACATTACCATAATTATAATATGGATTATTTTCTAAAGTACTATATTTTTTACCATTGCTATCTACAGCATCTTCAACTTTTAAATTTTTCAAGGTCAAATTACTATTTATAAAATTCTTAAATTCATATGCATCTTCATAATATTTATTTGCATTTCTATTTGTTGTTATATTTTCAGTTTTTGCATCACTTTGATTATATCTTTTATCATTAATAATAGAAAATACATTAGTTTCATCTGAATAATATTTTACTCCATTTATTTTTCTACATGGATATGATTTAATACTTCCAACCGGCTTTACCTCACCATTACTATCTGTTATATTTACTATATTCACATTTTCATCTTCATCTTCTGGCAAATCTCCTTCAACATAAACATTTTGTGATAAACCAATTTCTTCATCAATCTGAATTCCATTGTATTTATATTTTCCAGTAGTTTCTACTCTTGTTACATCGCTTAATAAATATCCAGATTTATTAATCGGTTTTCTATCTAATTTCCCTTGAATTGTAATATAACTGTCTAAAGAGTATGTTATTGTAAAATCACTATCTGAATTTGGTTTATATCTGCAACTGTAATAAATATATGGTTTTAGTCCATATATATCTTCACCATTTTTATAACTAGCATTATCATCAAATCCATCATCATCTAAAGTATTATTATAAGAAGAATATATATAATATCCATCATATAATGTATATACAATTGCTGGCACATAATTTTGTAAAACCTCTTTACCATATCCATACATATTAAATTGATTAGATAATGAATTATAAAATGTATTTACAGATGCTTTTATGTCTCTCATTTTAGAATCAGCTAGATCAGATGTGCTGCTATTAGACATATTTAATTGAAATGCTTTTATAGCATCATATGTGGCATTTTTTAGTTTAGAATCATATTGTATTTGCAAGTCTAAAGTTTTTATTTGATTTGTTGAATATGAGTTTAAAATAATGCTCATTGGTAGAATAATAATAATTGCTATAATTGCTAAACCTTGTATTTTCATTTTTATACCTTTCTTTCGTTTTAGTTATTTAAAATAGCCTGCAATATTATATATTACAAGCTACCCCATTTTATTTTTTATATTATTTTCCATTTGCAGTAACTACACCAGCGTGCTGAGCAGCAATTGTATAAGAGTCATTTCCTGTTACAGAATAAAAGAAATTCTTTAGTTGTTGTGATATTGTTTGGTTCGTATTTTTTACACTTGCTGAAACAATATCTCCTTCTTTACAATAATATGTATGACTAGCACTATCTAAAGCAGCTTCAATTTGTGATGTATAGATAGAATATGAAACATTTTCTCCTATTTTATCTGATTGAGCTTGAGAAACTTTTTTTCCAAGGTTAGAATCTTTAACATCAACTTGCATTTCTACATCATAAGTATTACCTGTTGAGGTTATAGTCTCTAGAAATGAATCATAATTTGCCTTTGTAATTTTACCTGTTGACCTTATATTATCAACAAATTCTGTTGTGGCTGTTTCTACTGTTAATTGTGCTACATCATCTGTTCTATCAGACATTGTCATTAGTGGAAATACAAACATTAACACTGCTGCTAATGCTATTGCTATTACTGTTATTAAAGTATCACTCATTTTTATTCCTCCTTTATTTTATAATACTTATAATATAAATAATTTTATTTTATTCAACTTCATATGTTATAACTCTTTTTTCTGTTTTATTCACATCTGCTACTCCTTCAGATGTACCTCCAACATCTTGTTTATAATATGTACCTAAAGATTCTTTTATATTTTTTGTATTTTCTAAATCTGTCAATTTTTCATACAAACTTTCACTACTATTTACTGTTATTCCAAATTGTCGTTGATATTCAGTTTCTGTTTCTTTTTCATCTGTTGCTTCATTATCAAATTCTCTGTATATTATTCCATTTAAAAACCATCTACTATCTGCATCGCTTCCTATAGACTGTTCTTCTAAATCGATTTTTGCTATTTCTATATCATTTTTTTTAAATAGATAATAATCACCTGGAAACTTAAAAATTATTTTATAGTTTTCTTTATATGCCCTATATATAGCAGGAATTATTGTTTCTTTTCCCACATAGCGATTTGTATTTCTATTATCTGACAAATAATAAAATCTTGAATCATTTTCTATGCTTAATGACTCTCTATCTGAATATGATAAAACCATATCAATTGAACTTCTTGCTTGTGAAAAGGAGAAAATTGCTATGGAAAGACCTATAACAAATAGTAGAAATGATCCTGCCATCTTTAATGCATCTGCTAGATTCTCCTCCATATTTAATTCCCCCTTTGTGATTTAATATAACTTTATATGATTTAATTATTGTTTTAATTTATTGTTATTAGAGAAACACGTCCATTTGCATAAGTTATGATGACTTTATATGATTTTTTTGTGTCCACTCCATCAGTTTTAGGCTTGTTAGTTGAGGCGGTATTACCACCTCCAAAAATATAAACAACAGGATTATTAGCATCTGCATTATTCGCAATTACTTCATTTATTAATGATTTTACAACTGACCCTTTTTGTGTTCCTTCATATTTTAAAAATTTGTTATTAAATGCTGTTATTTCTGCTTGTGACATTCCACTATTATTTACTGTGTCTTGTGCTTGGTTAAATATTAATATTCCTAATGATATTAGTAATATTGCAAGTAGTATAGCCCCTGCTATAATTAATGCTTTTGATGCATTTTCCATATCCAATTCCTCCTTTGTGATTTAATATAACTTTATATGACTGAATTATTCACTTATTATGGATTTGCTGTATACGTTATATTAACAACATGACCATCGCCCGCAGTAGAATATTCTAATTTAACTGTATAAGATTTTTTTGTATCAATACCACTAGTAGCAGTTGTTGTTGGTACACTACTATTTACCTTAACATCAGGATTATTTTCATCTGCATTACTTGCAAGTACCTCATTTATTAATGATTTTACAACTGACCCTTTTTGTGTTCCTTCATATTTTAAAAATTTGTTGTTAAATGCTGTTATTTCTGCTTGTGACATTCCACTATTATTTACTGTGTCTTGTGCTTGATTGAATATTAATATTCCTAATGATATTAGTAATATTGCAAGTAGTATAGCCCCTGCTATAATTAATGCTTTTGATGCATTTTCCATATCCAATTCCTCCTTTGTATTTTTAATAGGTTATTTTGCAAACACGACCATCTTTATATTCTAATTTAACCGTATAAGATTTTTTCGTGTCCACTCCATCAGAGTTTTAGGAGTGGTAGTTGAACTATTACCACCTCCAACAATATAAACATCAGGATTATTGTCATCTTTATCTATTATAGAAATTATTGGATGTAATTTTTTCAAACCTCATAAGTTTCTTCTTGTCTCTACGCATTATTAATTCGTATCATATATACTCTTCCATCTGAAGCATATGTTAAATCAACGCTATATAAAGCTTTTATATCTATTGATTCAGTTTTAATATTATCACCAACATATTGATCACCACATATATATATATATATCTTAGAATTGTTAGAGTCTGAATTACTTGCTATTATTTCATTTATTAATGATTTTACAACTGATCCTTTTTGTGTTCCTTCATATTTTAAAAATTTATTATTAAATGCTGTTATTTCTGCTTGTGACATTCCACTGTTGTTTACTGTGTCTTGTGCTTGGTTAAATATTAATATTCCTAATGATATCAATAATATTGCAAGTAGTATAGCCCCTGCTATAATTAATGCCTTTGATGCATTTTCCATAAAAATTTTCTCCTTTATAAAAAATTATTCTATTGATATTTTAGAAACTTTTCCGCTATCATATGTTAATTTAATAGTATATTCTTGAGTTGTATCAATACAACTAGTCGAAGGTGTAGCAGTTTCTGAAAGAGCAGTTCCTTTTCCCTTTGCAGATACTTTAACTTTAATCTTAGTTGTATTATTACTGTCTGAATTATGTGATATAACTTCATTTATTGCTGATTTTGCTACGGAACCTTTTTGTGTACCTTCATATTTTAAAAATTTATTATTAAGTGCTGTTATTTCTGCTTGTGACATTCCACTGTTGTTTACTGTGTCTTGTGCTTGATTAAATATTAATATTCCTAATGATATTAATAATATTGCAAGTAGTATAGCTCCTGCTATAATTAATGCTTTTGATGCATTTTCCATATTCAATTCCTCCTTTAATTTGACTTTTGTTTATTTTTTTACTAAATTACTTAGTAAGACTAATAACTTTATCTATTGTGTAATTTGTTCAAACATCATATATTTTATTTTGTTTGTTTTGCTATGATACTGAACTTCACTACATTTAAATGTAATATCACCATAATAGGCAAGAAATTTATTTATTCCACTATCATACAGCTTTTCTATATTATAGGTAACATCATTATCTATAAATTTTATATCAATATTTATTGAATTTACGCCATTATCAACATATTTTCCTTTATTATCCTTTTCTATTTTATTTTGTTCATTATAATCTACTACTTTATTTGCTAAAGTTGTAATTTCTGTTCCTGTTATTTCTTTGTCTATATACATTTCAAATTTTAAATTTTCTTTTTGTGCATTCCTATAATTACTTATATTATTCAGATATATGTAGGCTATAGTTGATACAATGGCTATTATTATTAATAAAAATATCGCTATTTTTTTCATATCAATTCCTTTTTTATTATATCATTTCATTGTAACTTTTTCAATATTTTTGTAGCATTTTGTTTTTATTATATTTTATTTATTAATTTTCTTGAAAAGTTACTGTAGAAACTCGTCCATTATCGTGGTAAGTTATTCCGAGTACATTTAAATTTTGTTAATTCTCCTTCTGCATTACTGTAGTTTTCTATCATATTGTTCCTAACATCTGGAGATTTAATTGAATTGTGAAGAGTTCTTGAGTATCCAGATAATATAATTTGTACTTTATATTCATTTTCATAATTTGTATACTCCTCATAAGTCTCATTATTTTCTAATGCTAAACTTGCTACAGAAATAATTTCATATACATTAATATCATTTCTTCCACTATAAACAGTAAATTGTGCATTATATTGTGTTAGCTGTCTTTCTTCCATTTGTGTATATACACCTTTAGAAGTTGCACCAAAATTTGTAAATAGAACAACTGCTAAAGTTAAAATTAGTACTCCAATTAATATTCCTGCTGCCATAATTAGTGCTTTTGATGCATTTTCCATATTTAATTCCTCCTATATTAATACTAATTTTTGTGGAATATCATATTTAAATTTTACATTTATGTTTTATAAATTTAATTTTCGTTAAATTCCATTTTGCTTATTCTTCCTTCTGGATTATTATATTCTACTGTTGTACAATGAAATGATTTTGTTTGTTTATCTTCTTCTGGTAATGTAGCAAAATCAGAAGTAATGTCTGCATATATACTGATTATATTAGTATTTATGGTATACTCAGGATTTTTAGAATTGTTGCTTTTAATCTTATTATATATACTTTTCAATTCCATTAAGGTTAAATCCTTTTTATTATATGGTTCAAATTGATTATTAAACTCAGCAATTTGTGATGATTTTGTATAAGCATCATTTGAATTTTGATAACTTGATAAATTATTAAACATTAGTAATAATGCACCTAGTATCATCAAAGCTATTAATATTCCACCTGCCATAACTAAAGCTCTTGTTGCATTTTCCATGATGAAAGTCCTCCTTTATTTTTATTAATTTATCTATTTTAATGTAGACATAGTACTAAATGAATTTGACATACTTGTTAATCCTATAAATACTAATGGTATAATCAAATATCCTACGAACATACATACCATAGGTGAAAAACCAATTGCTTTACCTATCATAGCTTTTCTAGTAATTAATCTGTTATTTGATTCTTTTCTTTTTTCTTGGTAATAATCTCTTTCTGAGTCTAATTCATCAAATGCATCTCTAATTGGTATTTTTTCTACTGCTGCTTGTAAACTTTCTATAATTCTAATAAGTGGCATATATGTTACATCATCTTTCATTGCTTCTAATGCTTCCCATGCTCCTGCCTCATAGTTATTAACGCATTTTGTAATTGGCGCTTTGAAAATGTTTGAGTATCTTTCTAGCCAGTCCAAAATAATTTCTACATTTACTCTTTCAATTCTCATAAGCATAAGTATAATTGTTTGGAATTGCATTACCTCATCTTCCATTTCTAATTGTCTCATCTTTGCTTGGAATACTAAAATCCAAAGTGGTGCCATATATCCAATTACTGCAAATACAAATGCTAGTAATAATTCAAACCATTGCAAATATTCTGTATTTATAACTTGTAATTTTTCGGTAATTCTTTTTACAGCCTTTTCAATATCTGCATCATTTGAATCCTGATAGTATTGTAATCTTTCAACAGATTTTCTTATTTGGTCTTCTGTTGTATTCAATTTTCCTTTGTATTGATCTAGTACAATATTATCTTGTTCTGTTAATTCCATTGCCTTCTTTTGGTCTTTTTCTGACAGACCGTCCTATAATATCATAATCAGTAGTAGGCTCTGTATAAATATAGTTAATTGCTACTGCGTGTAACTGATTAAATATAATAATAGATGCAATAAATGTAACAATTGCAAGTGTTATTCTATTTACATATAGCCATTCCATTTTTTGTGATGATGCTGCATCTTTTAATAATTGTTGTACTTTTCTATATTCTTTTGTTCCATCTTTGGGTATAAATAAATCTACTATTTTCTTTATTAGTTTTTTCTTATATAATTTTGCTTGCCATGGATTTTCTGTATTTTTTGTATTTATTGCTGTTGATCCATTGTCTTTTAACTTTCTAACTAATATATAAGATAAAAATGTAATAATTAATATTAAAATTTGTACAATCATTCCTATTTTACCCTCATACCAACTAGCAGTAAAAGAGAAATTTGAAATAGCCCATTTTTTTAGTGGTTCTAATAGTAATACTGGTGCAATTGCTATAACAGATAAACTTTGAAAAACATAATTTAGCTTATCCCTTTTTAAAATTTCAAGTTGCATTTCTTGTGTTATGTTGTTTACATTTTTTAAATATAGTGATGCTCCATCTACTTTTCTATCACCAAACTCTTTTGTTAAGTATGATATACCTGCAAATTCTTTTAAAAAACTATTTGGTGCTATATCATAATATTTTTCTAATTCCATTTCTGGATCATCTGAAATTAATATTTCATAGATTTTTTCTCCTTGTCTCGAAACTTGTTTTTCATCATCTTGTGATACTTGGTAAATTGCTTCTTCTACCATGTTGTATTCATGATATGCATGTCTTATTTCAGAAAAAAAGTCTATTTGTTCTTTTAAAATTTGATTATCTATTTTATCAACTGATCCATCTATAAAAGTGTCTATCATAAATAATTCAAATATTAATAATATAAACATTAATAAATAGTTGCTTGCAGTTACTATTATAGTTAATATAACAATTGGTACTAATATTAATAGTGTTTTAGTCAGGATTTTTGCAGTACCTTTTCTTGTGTTATATTCATCTTCTATATTTATAATTTCAAGTCTTCTTCTAATTTTTAAGACATATCTTTTTATAAAAGGTATTTTTATGTATGTAAGGTATAGCTTTTGATATAAAACTTCTGTTGAAAATTTATTTTCTTTTGTTCCTTGTTGTAATTTTTGTATTTTTTTATACTCAGATGATTGCATTTTTTTTGAAAGAATAAAATACAATAATAGTATAAGAACAAAGGCTGCTGCTGTACCACCCATAATGTAGAATATTACTTGATTACTCACTTGAATATTAGCACCTCCTTTTTATGCTTTTGTTTTAGGTTTTCTTCCTCTTTTCTTTGGCTCTTCATCTAGTGCTACTGATACTGGTACTGTTTGTTTGTTATTGTTTTGATTTCCCCAGTGTTTTTCTACAAATCTATCAAATGCTTCTGCATCTAACTGATTCATATTTTCTCTCATTTCTTTTAAGTTAGTTTGAGTAATTGGATTAGTTATAATATATTCACCATCTACATACTCTAAAATATTACGATAAACATATAATTTTCTATCGGTTATTTTTTCAAAGTAACGTGTTGCATTATCGAAAAATTTATCAAATTTTCCTTCTAATGTTTTTTCATTTCTATGCTCAAAATTATATTCATTTTTTTCCTCTACTGGAATACATTCTGTAATTCTTTCGACATATCTTTTTCCTCTAAAGTCTTTTGTTAGATGTATATCAAAGTTTAGAACTTGTACAACTTGCTCTTCTGCTGTTTTTTCATTGTTGAATTGTCCAATTCTAAGCATTGAGTTTCTAAGTGCAGTTACTAAGTTTGGAAATGTTTTTGCGTGGTGTGTAAATAAAGTAAATTTAGAAGCAACCTGAGCAGCTTGTATCATCCAGGCAGCTACGGGATCTGTTGCAACCTCTCCGGATTATATTTACAGAACCATCTGTTTTCTTTTGAACATCTAAACCTTCTTGTCCTGAAATTGTATCTGTTTCACGGAAGGTTAAAATATTTCTTGTTGGATATATCTTTCTTAAGTGAAGCTCGAATGCAGTTTCTTGAACACGGATATTCATTGTTTCGTAAATATTTTCAATCATACCCATAAGCATAGTTGTTTTACCACAACCTTGTTCACCTGTAATTGATGTAATTCTAGCTCCTTTTACTAAATATTTTAATAGTTCTATTGATTCATCACTTCCTGGTTCTCCTTTAAACCATTGCTCTAAAGTAGAACGCTTTACATCAAACTTTCTTACAAAGAATGCCCATGTTTCTGAAAAGCTTGGTCTTACAACAACTACACGAGATCCATCTTTCATTTCATTAATTTTATAACCGTTAGTATCTGATAATTGCCCTGGATTATTATATTTATAGATATTTTGACATACTCTTTTTAGTTCTGCTTCTGTTCCAAAAGATAAAAATGCTAATCTTATTGATTTACCTTGGAAAAATATCCAAATGCTGTCACATGCTCTTGGAACTTTATGTTCTGATATTTGTTCTATATAGTCCCCATCTGTTTGTGCTACTTGACTTAAAAAGCTTTCTGGCAATCCTGAAACTCCGACCTGATACACCATCTATATTCATATCTCTTATTTCATCAATAGCGCTATATCCTTTATAATGTTGATATATTCTTTGTACTACAACGCTTAATTTATCTGAAAAAGTTAATACGGTATTTTCTTGTCCATATATATCTTCAATTTCGTTTGTTGTTATTACATATGAAGGTTTTGTTTCTCCTTCTACATATTTTAATTCTGCTAAATTATATTTTTTTATAAGCTCTGTTAAAGCTTCATATCCAAATTCTTTTTTATATATATAAATTAATATATCAAATTTATCTTGTGCTGTTAAAAGAGATGGAATATCAAATGGAATTGCTTTTGATATGTTTGTTTCTGTAATTCCGTATTCTTTTTCAAGTATATCAAAAATTAATTCTTTTACATATCTTTTGTCATTTGTGTCTCCATATGTACATCCTTTTAATGCTTTTTTTAATTCGTATTTTTTATTTTTTCTTCTTTTTAATTCTTCTTCAGAGAGACCTATATCATATAAATTTATTTTTGTTATTTCATCTAATCGTTTTTTTACAAACTCTATCATTGTTTCTATAGTGTATGTTTTATCATCAACAGTTATTTCATTTTCTACTTGTGCATCTTTTTTCTTTTTTATAACATAATATAACCCATATCCTACAACTATAAAAACAATTAATATTAGCACTATATTTGTTATTGTCATTTTAGGTTTCCCTCCTTACATCTTAATTGATAAATCCTGCAATCTATACATAATATTATCTGCTGTCTTTTTTACTTCTGATACAAAAAATTTATTTATATCATCTTCGCCTATACTTTTGATACTCATAAATAAATCAGGAACTCTTCCTTCTTCTGATGCCTCAAAAAATAAAGTATTATATGGAATTGTAGATACAAGATTTCTTTCTTTCATATATCTTGAAATATTTTTTGCAGTATATTTTGAAAATCTGTCGTGTCTGCCAATTAATATTAATGTCTTTTTAGATTTTAAAATTTTTATTTCTTCTTTTAATTCCATAAATCTATCAATACTTGATAATCTTTGTGCAATATTCGCTACAATTAAATTTGAATTTCCAAGTATTGTATCTATTATTTCTGGTTTTAATTCTTTATCTAAATCGACAAAGACTAAATCATAGTGATTATTTGCTAAATTTATAATGTCTGGATAAATCTTTTTTATTTCTTCGTATTCTGTCTTTTCTCCTTTATAGCTTTGTAAAATTTCTAATCTGTCTTTAAATATTATCTTGGTATAATTAGTTATGTTTTCTGCTGACACTTTATTGCTTTTTATAGCTTTTGAAAGGCCAGCAATTCCATCTTCCATTCCAACATTTGTATTTGGTCCAAATAATCCTAAATTTCTTTTTTCTTTTTTTTCTTTCCAAAAACAACGATTTAAAATTTCATCTTTATGCCCTGTAGCAATAATTAAAATTTTATAATTATGTTCTACTGCTAAATATGTTGTAATTGCTGCTAATGATAAAGTCTTTCCTGTTTCTTCTTTTCCATTGCTCCAAAATGTTACTATTGACATTTTACACTCCTTTTTCTATTGTTCTAATTGCTCTTCTTACTTTCATTTCGCTAATATCTCCTAATATTTCTTCTGCTATATAAGCAAGCCCATCTTTATATTGTACACTTAATTTTCTAAATTTTATTTTTGCAACTCTTTGATTTTCATAAATTACACTTAAATCTCCATTTTCAATCGGAAACCAAAGTCTTAGTTCATTCCAAACAATTTTATATCCTAATGATAGAAAATTTAAATAATCATCTTCTTCTTTTAACATGGATTTTGAAAAAAGTATTTTTGTTAAACTAACTACATTTTTTAATTCTATCAAAGACTCTAATCCTTTTTTTAAAGAATATACATCAAATGAAGTTACAAAATAATTTTTTTGAAATTCTTGTAATTCAAAGTTATTAAATCCATCAATATTGTCTGTATCTACCATTATTATGTCATATTCCATTTCTTGTTCTTCTGCAAGTCCTAAGTATTTTTTTATTTCATTTATATTAGAAAAACCAACTGCAATGTCTATTTGTTCATATTCTGTTACATACATTTTTGTAGGATTTATAGCAGGTACAACATATCTTGCCTTTTGAAGAGTTGTTGCATCTATTACTAGTACTTTTTTTTCAAGAGTCGTTAGTATTTTTGCAATATATATAATTAAATCTGTTTTGTCATACGCCCCTATAAATCCTATTTTCTTCATGTGTTTTTATCTCCTTTTTTAATTTGATGTACTTGTTGTACTTGTTGTTACCCCTGCTAATGATTCTAAGTATTCTTTTCTTGAGTTTTTAGAGTTTGTTATACTTTCTTGCATCTTTGTTTGTAAATTAGAATCTGCTTCATCTGCTTGCCCATCAATTACACTATTTATATATTTGTTTCTTAATGTAGCACTATTATTCTTATTGTATCTGTTTATAATTTCATTCATTGATTTTTCTACAATATTTGGATCACTTTGTAATAATTGTAATGTGCTTTCATTACATGGAAATGTTGGTTGTGCTGCTTCTTGCATTCCTGCCTCTGTATATTTGGTTGCATAAATTTTTGCGCCATTTACTTTGGCACTATCTACAATTGCACAACTCATATGTAATGTTTCATCTTCAGATAAATTAATCCATATTGTATCTTCAGAATCTATTCCACTAATAACCGGTATTTCTACTTCTTTTTTGCTTACTACTATAAAGTCTTGTCCATTTGGAAACATAACTCTAACATCAATATAATCTCCTGTTGTTAAATCTGTTGGTAACACAAGCATATTGTATTCTTGTTTTCTTACATCATCTTTTACTGTATTGTCACCTTTACTTATTAATTCAGTTGTTATTAATGTATTTTTTTTCATTGATACTTTTGCTACTAATGGTACACTATTTAATTCTAAATACTCTTTATTGTTATTTCTTGTAATATAATAATTTTCTGTTTCTTCTTCTTGTTGTACTTCATACTCAGTTCCATTTCTTTTTATATATAGTTTCTCATCTTTTGTATATATATCATTTCCTTCCTTATCTTGTAATGCATAGTTTTCAATTGTTGTAATATCACTTGTTGCATTGCTTGGAACTAAACTTTTATTTACAGTTTGTAAACTTAACATATCTTCTGTAATAACTTGCCCAGATCTTACATCCTGATTTATTACATAAGCTTTTGTCATCAAACTTAACTCTTCTTTTTCTTTTTTCATTTTATCCATTAATTGCATGATTAAAAATGCTATAACTATTCCCGCAATTAATAACATTACTAGCATTCCTAGTAAAAATGAATTTCTTGCTTTTCTTTGCATTGGATTTGTTGCCATTACAAATTCCTCCCTTTAATTTTATTTTTATATATTTTTTTACAAAATAATCATTTATTTTATTGTATCGCAAATTAAATGTAAAATCAATAAAATAATCTATATGTCACTAAAAGTTAATATTTTTGTAATATTTTTGTAATATTGTCGCCACTCCATCTTCATTATTACTTGGAGCAATGTCATTTGCAATTTTTGTTATTACTGGTGTACTACCTTTCATTGCAATTCCCAAACCTGCATTTTCTATCATTTTTTTATCATTTATGTTATCACCAATTGTAATTACTTCTTCTTTTTTTATTTGTAATTTGTTAATTAAAAATTCTATCGCATTCCATTTATCTACATTTGCTAGTGAAATTTCGGTATAATAATATTCTATTGGTATTTCTTCTGTCCCTTGCATAATTGTTTTTCTAGACATATGAGATACTTCTAAAATTTCAATTCCACTAATTTTACTTACCTTTCTAAGTATTGAATTGAATACCGCTTTATTGTTATCACATATTGTAATTTTTAAAAATTTTTCTTCTTTTCCATTTTTGATATAACTATACATATCACTTACAATATTAATACTTGTTTTTTTCTTTTCTTCTTTTTTTAAATTTTCTTTATAATAATATAAAACATTATATTTTAGTGCTGTTGCTAATATTGTTTTATCTGTATATACATTATAGTTAATGCTATTTTCTTCACATATTTTTATAATTTCTAATACTTTTTGTTTTTTCATATATTTTTTGTATATAATTTTGTCTTTTTTGATATCATAAATAAGAGCACCATTCCCAGCTATAAAATAATTTTTTGTCCCAATTTCTTTTGCAATTGCTTTAATTGAGTCCATTGGTCTTCCAGATGCAATAATAATTTGTGTTCCTTGTTCCATTATTTTTTTTAATGTATGTTTAGTATTTTTAGTTACTTCTCCATAACTATTTAGCATTGTTCCATCTAAATCTATAGCTATTAATTTATACATATATTTCACTCCTTATTTACTTTGGATTTTATTATATCTATAAATGTCTAAATTTTCAATAAATATTTTTTATATTTTTGTAAAAATTTCCTGTTTATTTTCTTTCTTTTTGCAAATCATAATATTAGAAAAAGCAAAAGTTTTTTCTAGTGTAATATTACAGGAGGTGAAAAAACAATGGCAAACTCAAAAAAAGTAGTTCCAGAAGCTATGACTGCTTTAGATAAATTCAAATATGAAGTAGCTAGTGAAGTTGGTGTTAACTTAAAAGATGGATACAATGGAGATCTTTCATCTAAAGATGCTGGTAAAATCGGTGGACAAATGGTTAAGAAATTAATAGAACAAGCTGAAAGAAATATGAAATAGTTTTGTTAAAGCATAAGTTTTTTCAAAATTAAAATATATATAATAATTAGATTATTATATATTAATAATATTTTATATTTAGCAGGAAGTTAGGTTTTGTTTTTGTTTATGTTTTTTGTTTAAGCATACATAAAGGCAGGATTTGATTTCCTGCCTTTTTTTACTTTATATAATAAAGATTTCACCATATTTATGAGTACTATTTATGGTGATTTATTTTTATGCCTCTGGTTCTACTAATCCATAGTTTTTACCATCTTTCAATTTATGCACTACATTTACTTTTCCTGTTTCAACATTAATAAATGCTAAAAAATTATGAGTTGGTTTTTCTTGTAGTTTTAAAACAGCATCTTCTGGTAGCATTGGTTTTATTTCGTAATAAGATGTTTTTATAATTTCATCTTTCATTTCACTTTCGTTTTGTGTATTTACTTCCATTGTTTTTAAAGAAGAATCTTTTATCATTTTCTCTTTTTTAGTCTTTGATTTTCTAATTTGTCCTTCTAATATATCAATATCTTTATCAATTGAAGCATACATATCTTTATCTTCTGTTACAGCTCTGTATTTTTCCCCATTTGCTGTTACATATATTTCTGCTATTTGTTCTGCTTTTTCAGTTCTTAGTGTAACTTCTGCTTCTGCTTCTTCAAAATATTTATCAATTCTTTCTAATTTTTTTTCTACATAATCGTTAATTGCATCTGTTATCTTTAGTTCCTTTCCTGTTATTTTTATTTTCATAAAAATCGCTCCTTCCTCTTTTTTGTTTATTGTTTATGATATAGTTTATTATATATTTTATTTTTGTTTTTTTCAAGTCTTTTTGCTTTAATTGTTAAAAACAAATAATATTTTGTTATAATTTCACATTTTTACAGCATTATGCCAATTAGAAGTAAATTGTAACAATATATTTGTAATTTAAAATCAATATAACATACTTTGCAATATTTTAAAACAGTTCTTCTAATTTGTATTCTTTTTCTAATTTTTCATTAAAATATAATCTTGTAATTAATTTAAATTCTTCTAAAGCATCATTTTTTAATAAAAATGAGTATATTTTTTTTGCTGGTGCTGATACACAATATTTTATTGCATTTATTGTGCTTTCACTCATAGTAATTGCAGATGTATCTTGTTTACCACATATTTTACATTTAAAGCCATTATCTTTTAAGCTAAAATATACAAGATCTTCTTTTTCATTGCAATTTACACATTTTTCTATTTTGGGTGAAAAACCCATAATACATAATAATCTTAATTTAAAAATACTTAAAATCAAATCAAGATTTTTATCAGTCTCTGATATTGCATACAATGTATTTAATAATAATTGTAAAATATTGTAACAATTTTGATTTTCTTGTGTTACATCTTGTACTATTTTATTAATATGTACCGCATATTTTAATTTTTCTAAATCTGTTCTTATATTATAAAAAATTTCTATTGTTTGTATTGAATTAATGTGATATGTATTGCTTCCTTTATACATTAGATATTCTCCAAAACAAAACATCTGTGTACCTGCTAAGAGAGCACTCTTAGGTCTTCTTGCTCCCTTAGCTACACAAGAAATTTTTCCGAATACCTGGTGTTAACATCGTAAGCATTTTGTCATAATCTCCTAAATTATTTTCAGATAATATTATTCCATTCATTTTTATGTTCGGCATTTTCTTTTATATCCTTTTCTTTGTTTATTTCATTTTCTATATTTTCAATTTGTTTTAATTCTAAAAATGCATTAATGTCACCTGTATTTTTAAAGGTATCCCATGCAATTTTCTTTATCATAAGCTTCACTTCCTTCATCTTAACTTAAAGTTTTACCTTTAATTTTATCTTTTGCTTTTTGGTTAGTTTTTATACTATTATAAAAATTTTATTTTAATTTAAATTTATCAATAATCGAGTTGTTTTCTTGCCAATCTTCTTTAACTTTTACCCATGTTTTTAGGTTTATTTTTATTCCAAAATTTTTTTCCATCTCTATTCTTGCAGCTCTTCCAATTCTTTTTAGCATTTCTCCATTTTTTCCAATTATTATACCTTTATGTGAATTTTTTAAACAGTATATGGTTGCTTCTATGTCATAAATTTCTTCATTATTTTTATTTTTTCTTTCTTTCATTTTTTCTACTTCTACATAAATACCGTGTGGAACTTCATCTTGCAATAATTGTAATGCTTTTTCTCGAATTGTTTCTTCTGCTAACTGTCTTAAAGTTTGGTCAGTATACTCCTCTATATCATAATATGCAGGTCCTGGTTTTAAGTTCTTTTCAATTTCTTCTAATATAACCTCTTTATATTTTAGATTTATTGCAGATATTGGTATCACTGCTTCAAAAGCATATTCTTTACGATAAATATCAATTAAACTTAATAGCTTTTCTCTTTTTACTAAATCAATTTTATTTATAACTAATATTGCTTTTCTTTTTGACTCTTTTATTTTGTTTAATATTACTCTATCTCCTCTACCTATATCATCACTTGTAGCTTCTATTAAAAATAAAACAATATCACTATCTGTTAAACTTGTAAAAGATGTTTCCACCATAGTTTCATTTAGCTTTGTTTTTGGTTTATGAATTCCTGGCGTATCTACAAATACAATTTGAGAATTTTCCCTGTTTACAATTCCCCTTATGGCTGTTCTTGTTGTTTGCACTTTGTTTGCAATTGCTGCTACTTTTTCTCCTACTAATAAATTTAGTAATGTTGATTTTCCTACATTTGTTCTTCCTATTAATGTTACAAAACCTGATTTAAATTCTTCCACGTTCTTTTTTCCTCATATAATATATTTATAAACTTTATTTAATATAAATTTATAAACATATTCTTTCTTTTTATATTTTTATTATTTTTATTATACACTATTTTTTTGCTAAATTTGTAGAATTTAAAAATTTTTTTATTTTTATTTAAAATATTTTTAAGTATATGTCTTTGTTTCACCTTCAAAATTTCAAAGATACTTTGTGTCAAACTAATTTTATATAATATAAAAGTAAAACTTTTCATTATATAAAAAGAACAACCATAGATTGAACTATATTTTAAAAAATATATTATAGTTCAAGTTTGGTTGCCATTTTTTTATATTTTGTATTTTATTTTTATGCATATGCCTGTCTTTTCTTAAAGTTTAGTAAATTGCTAATTTCTTTTTCTGTATTTTTAGCTTTCTTAGTTTTTCTTGCTCTTTCTTGTTCAAGCTCTCTTTTTTGTTTTTCGGCTACTGATTGACAAATTGCTTTTTGATATGTAAAATGAGTATCTTGTGCAATCTTACTCCAATTATAGTCGTTTCTAACTTTATTTTTTGCTTTTTTAGTAATATCAGCACATAATTTATGATCATATAATAATTCTAAAATTGAATCTGCGATTGAATTAGGATTTCCACAATATGTTTTCATTCCATTTACTCTATGTTCTACAATTTCATTTAAACCTCCAATATCAGATACAACAACTGGATTTTCAGAAAGCATTGCTTCTAGTGCAACAATTCCAAAAGGTTCATATGTACTTGGAAATACAGCCATATCAGCTATCTTATACATTTTCTGTACATCTTTTCCGCTCATATATCCTGCAAAATAAACTTTATTTCCTATCCCCATTGCATTTACTTGTTGTTGTAATTCTTCTTGCATTCCACCTTTTCCACATATAATTAATTTTGAATCATGGTATCCTTTTAATATTTTTGGCATAGCAGATATTAAATATTGTATACCTTTTTCATATACAAGTCTTCCCATAAATAATATTATTTTTTCATTATCCATAGCATATTTTCTTCTAAAGCTATAATCCTTTTCAATACCATTAAATAAATTTAAATTTACTCCATTTGGTATCACATTAATTTTTTCATAAGGTAATCCAAATAATCTTTGTAATTCATTTTTCATATAGTTACTATTTACAATAACTTCTGCTGATTCATATGTTAACATCCATTCTGTATCATTAATATATCTTTGTTGTTCATCATGAATTCCACTATTTCTTCCAGCTTCTGTTGCATGTATGGTTGCAACAATTGGTATATTATAAGAATTTTTTAATGTTTTTGCTGCATAAGCTACTAACCAATCATGTGCATGTATTACATCAAAATTTCCTTGTTCTTTTATAATCTCATTTGCCTTTGCAACCATATTAAAGTTCATTTGCATAATCCAATCAATAAAATTATTAGGATTTATCATATAGTTATCAACTCTATATACTTTTACACCTTTGTCTTCTTCAAAATATGGTGCATCTCCTTCTCTGTAAGTTACAACAGTTACATCATGTCCATCTTTTAATAATGTTCTTGATATATCATATACTACTCTAGCAATACCTCCCACTATTCTTGGTGGATATTCCCATGTTAACATTAGTATTTTCATTAATATGCTTCCTTTCTATTTTATACATTTTCTTTTGTTTTTGTTATTGTTTTGCCTTTTATATATTTTTCGACATTTTATTTGTATTTATATTGTATACAACTTTTAAAAAAAAGTAAATGCTTTTTCTTAAAAACATTTACTTTTTTTATTTTAATGTTACAATTCACAGTCTGTGATATAATTTGAAAATAACTTTTAATTATTTGTTTTCAAATTTTTTACTAATAAAAGATGTATCATAATTATTATTTTGGAAATTTTTATCTTCTAATATTTTTAAAATAAAATCTGCATTTGTTACTATTCCATCTATTACTAATTCAGCAATTGCACTTTTCATTTTTGCAATTGTTTCTTCTCTTGTTTTTCCATGTGCAATTATTTTAGCTATCATAGAGTCGTAATAAGGTGGAACATTATATCCACAATATATGGCAGTATCTATTCTAATTCCATTACCACCTGGTAAATGCATATCTATAATATTTCCTGGACATGGCATAAAATTTTTTTCTGGATTTTCACAATTTATTCTAGCTTCCATACTATGTCCATTAAAGTTAATTTCATTTTGTTTATATGAAAGTTTTTCTCCTCCTGCAATTCTAATTTGTTCCTTTATAATATCAACACCTGTTGTTACTTCTGTTATAGGGTGTTCAACTTGTACTCTTGTATTCATCTCCATAAAATAAAAATTTCTATTTTTATCTACAAGAAACTCAATTGTTCCTGCATTTGTATACCCAATTTTTTTTATTGCATTTACTGCAATTTCTCCCATCTTTTTTCTTGTTTCATTATCTAAAACTGAAGAAGGTGTTTCTTCTAATATTTTTTGATTTTTCCTTTGAATTGTACAATCTCTTTCTCCTAAATGTATTACATTATTGTGTTCATCTGCTAATAATTGAATTTCTATATGTCTTGGATTTTCTATAAATTTTTCTAAATAAATACTATCATCATTAAATGATATTTTTGCCTCTTGTTTTACTAAATCATATGCATTTTCTAATTGTTCTTTAGAATAAGCAACTCTAATACCTCTTCCTCCGCCTCCACTAGATGCTTTTAATATAACTGGGTATTTTATTTTTTCTGCAATTTCAATTGCTTCTTTTTTTGATTTTATTAATCCTTCTGATCCGAGGAACTACAGGTACTCCAGCCTCTTTCATTGTCTCTTTAGCTTTTGACTTATTACCTAACAGATCAATTAACTTATAATTTGGTCCTATAAACTTTATCCCTATTTCTTCACATATTTTAGCAAAATTACTATTTTCAGATAAAAAACCATATCCTGGGTGTATGCTATCTGCACCTGTTAAACAAGCTGCCTCTAATATTGCTTTTATATTTAGATAACTTTTATTAGATGGTGCTGGACCTATGCATATTGCTTCATCTGCCAAGCTTACATGCAATGCTGCTTTGTCAGCTTCTGAATATATAGCTACTGTTCTTATTCCCATTTCTCTACAAGCTCTTATAATTCTTACAGCTATCTCTCCTCTATTTGCTATTAAAACTTTTTTTAACATATTACCATTTCCTCCTTAATGCGAAAGTGAGATATTTATCCACCATCTATCTTGTCTCACACTTTAAACAACTGCAAAAGTTAATTCTCCTTTTGCTGCTACTTTTCCATTTACTGTTGCTATAGCTTCTCCAATTCCAATTGGCCCTTTTCTTTTTATAATTTTTACTTCCAGTTTTATAGTATCTCCAGGTATTACTTGTTTTTTAAATTTAAATTTATCTATTCCTCCAAATAATGCATTTTTTCCTTTATTTTCTTGCATAGATAAAATTGCAACTGCTCCTGTTTGTGCTAAAGCTTCTACTATTAATACTCCTGGCATAATTGGCTGACCTGGGAAGTGTCCTTTAAAATAATATTCATCCTCATTAACATATTTGTATGCTGTTGCACTTTCTCCTGGTACATAATTTTCTACTTCATTAATCATTAAAAATGGATCTCTTTGTGGAATAATTTTTTTTATTTCTTCTTGGTTTAACATTTTTACCTCCATATTTTTATTTTTATGATTTATATTGTTCTTTTAATTATCTTATTTTAAATAAAGGTGTTCCATATTCTACAAACTCATCATTTTTTGCACATATTTCAACAATTTCTCCATCATATTCTGATTCAATCTCATTCATTAATTTCATAGCTTCAACAATACATAATATTTGTCCTTTTTTTACTTTATCTCCTACTTGTACAAATGGTTTTGCATCTGGTGAACTACTTTGATAAAATGTTCCTACCATTGGAGATACTACTATTTTATATTCTTCATTTTTATTTTCTATATTTTTCTTATCATTTGATGGAACTGAAATAGGGCTACTTGTTTCTATTGTATTGTTTTTTTGTGTTTCTATCATTTCTTGATTTTTACAGTTTTTTGTCATACTTATTTTTGTTCCATCTGTAAATTCTATTGATAAAGATTCAAATTTTGAATTTTCCATATCATTTATTATTTTTTTTATTTCTTTATATTCCATAAAAAATCATTCCTTTCTTGCTTTACTCAAAGGTATATAGAAATGATGAACCTTGAGCTTACTCTTTCAAATTAATATTCCTCTTTATTATTTATTCTTCATATTTTTTTAGCAATATGCTGCTATTATGTCCGCCAAATCCTAAAGAGTTTGATATTGCATATTTTACATCTTTATTTCTTCCTGTATTTGGTACAATATCTAAATCACATTCTTCATCTGGTACTTTATAATTTATAGTTGCAGGTACAAATCCTTCTTCTATTGCTTTAGTACATACAATTGTTTCTACAGCTCCTGCTGCACCCATTAAGTG
>CANQVM010000011.1 GCA_947627265.1 uncultured Clostridia bacterium
ATGTATGAAAAATTTATTATTATTTAATCTTTCTTAAACTATTGATATATCTAACTTTTGCTAATTGTTTCTAACATTGGGGTCACACGGGAGTAAAATCTCCTGGATGTGAGAACAATACTAACCACTTTCCTTTATAATCTTCTAATTTAATATTTCCAAATGTTGTTATAGCTTCAAAATCTGGTGCCTTTTGTCCTATTTTCACATTTCCATTCATCATTAATTCATAATCCATAAAAATAAACTCCTTTTCATATTTTATATATAATATGAAGAAGTTTATTTTTGGTTACATTTATGAATTTTTAATTTGTTTTTTCCAACTTGGTCTCCTTTGCATTTATTTGTAGAAACCTTTATTCGTTTTATTAGAAATTTAAGATATTTTTATATAAATAGATTTTTTTATAAAAATATGTTATTATATTACTATAATGTTACTATTCACACCTTGAAAACTTTAAAACTCATAAATAATTATATTTTAAATAATATAATTATTCATAGATATATTATTATAGTTAATTTAACTGTGATTGTAACACTATAATATCAAAATTTTTAACAATAAAACAAAAAGGAGATTTAAGTATGCCATTTGATGGAATCGTTACAAAAGCAATTGCTTGTGAATTACAAAATTTATCTGGAGCAAGAATTGATAAAGTTTTTGAGCCAAATTCAAATTGTATTATACTAGGTTGTTATTTAAATGGAAATAATTATGCTTTGAATATATGTTCAAATCCTAGCAATTATAGAATTAATCTAACTACACATCCTATATCAAACCCTAAAATTGCACCTAATTTTTGTATGGTTTTACGAAAACATTTAATTGGTCTACATATAAAAAATATTGTAACAAATAATTTAGAACGAGTTATTACTATTGAATTTGAAGGATTTAATGATATTGATGATTTTATTACAAAAAAATTAATAGTAGAACTTATGGGCAAACATTGTAATATTATTTTAGTAGATGAAAATTATATTATTATAGATAGTCTAAGACATATTTATAATGAAGATAGTCCCCATATTGTTGTTCCACATATTAAATACACTTATCCTATTTCTAAAAAGCTTAATTTCTTAAATTGTAATAATTTTGAAGAATTTAAAAAAAATATTTCTTATACAAATATTTTAGATTTACCGATTTCTATTAGTAATACATATAACGGAATTAGTAAAAATTATCTTCAGTTTATTATAAATAACTTAAAAGTTTATAATTTACAAGCGATATATGAATATTTAAGAAAGATTATTATTAATATAGATACATTAAATTTTAAATTTGAGACATTAAATAATGATTATTTTTTAGTTCCAATATCAAACTCAAATAATAATTTTCCGCTAAACTTTTTTATAGATGATTTTTATTTTAAAAAAGAAAGCACAGAAAATTTTAAAACTTATAGAAATACTGTATTAAAATTAATTTTATCTACTTTAAATAAATATAATAAAAGATTAAAAAATATAAATGATAAGTTAGATGCTTGCAAAAATATGGATATGTATAGATTATATGGTGAACTTATTACATCAAATTTGTATAAAATAGATAATAAAAATATCAATGAAATAACTTTAGAAAATTATTACGATAATAATAACTTAATTACTATTCCATTAGATCCTAGATATTTACCAAATATAAATGCTAAAAGATATTTTAAAAAATATAATAAATTAAAAAATGCATTAGAAATTGTGAGTAAACAAAAAACAGAAACAATTGAAGAATTAAATTATATAGAAAGTATTGTTTACGAATTAGAAACAGCAACATCTCTTGAAGAAGTTTCTACTATTTATGATGAAATATCAGAAAATATAGTTTTTAAAGATACTACCTTACCTATAAGATCAAAAAAGCAAACGAAAATTAGACAATCGAATCTTACTAAAAATAAAAAAGTTTTATTTAATCCTTTAAAATATACTATAGATAATTATACTCTTTTAGTTGGTAGAAATAATAAAGAAAATGATTATCTTACATTAAAATATGCTAAAAAATCAGATTTATGGTTTCATACTAAAGATATTCATGGAAGCCATGCTGTTTTATTGGTAAATAATTCTATTATTTCTGAAGATATTTTGATTAAATGTGCAGAAATTGTCAGTTATCATAGTAAAGCCAAATTTTCAGAAAATGTTCCTGTTGACTTTTGCAAAGTAAAATATGTAAAGAAACCAAATGGAGCAAAGCCTGGTATGGTTACTTATACAAATTATTCTACTTTATATGTAAAACCTAAAAAATAGTAAAGCAGAAATTTCCTATTACATTATAGAACAATTCGGAAAGTCAAAGAGAAAGATTAATATTACTCAAAATATTAATCTTTCTCTTTGACTTTTTAGTGAATTTTTTCGAGTACGAAATTAACTTAAGTGAATTTCTATGTATCAACTTTGTTTAATTATTAACATTTTTTAAAATCTTATGTGCAACTAATTTTATTTACCAAAAAATTAATAACGCAACTACTGTAGCTAAAATAATTTGAGATTGATTTGGTTCTACTTCAATCAATTTAATTTCTTTTTCTTCTTTTTTATCAACTATTGATACTGAATAAGATGTTATATTTTGCAATTCAAAGTAGAAATTAAAATCTTGTGTAGTAATATTCTCTGTTGTATTAATTTGTATATACTTTGTTCCCATATTTTGATTATTTTTTGAGTAAAAATCAAATCTAACAAACTTACCTGTTAAGTAATCATCTTTAGTATTTATTATTGTTCCTCTTACTTTACCATTTACTAAAGTTGATTGTGCTTTTGATACTTCAACTCTACTTTCTTCATAATCTCTTCTTGTTATATCTTTGTATGATGCATTTAAACCTACATTAATTAGAAAATTTGAAAATAAAAAAAATAATATTAAGCATATTGCAATTATAAAAAAATTTTTCATTGTACTCATAATTTTTTCTCCTTAAATTTATTTATATTTCTATTATATAATAAATTTTGTAATTTGTAAAATATTATGTTTATCTTTTCTTAAACTTACTATTAACATTCAATTTCTTTATTTAAAGATGTAGAATATATATATTTTTTATGTACTTTTCTTTTAAGTGCATTTTCTAAAGCATCTTGATAAATTGCTAATTGCTTTTTATATTTTATAATTAATTGATTTTCTTCATTTTTATTAATATAATCTGTTTTATAATCAACTAATATTAATTCATTATTTTTGTTTATATAATATAAATCAATAATTCCCTGTACTAAAATATCTTCATCTATTTCTTCATTGTAAATATCTTTTGCAGGTATGTTTATATAAAAAGGTTTTTCTTTATATATTTCTTTTGCTTGTTTTAGTTCCTTCCAAATATTTGATTTAGTAAATTCTAAAATTATATATGGATTTATACTTTCTGATTCTTTTTTAGTTATAATTTGTTTTTTCATAAGATTATATATTAATTCATTTATTTTTTTAATATTATAATCTTGTTTTTCATCTAATTTTTGAAGGCATAAATGTATTAATGTTCCTTTTTGTGTAGCTGATATTTTTTCTTCTTTATCATCCAATAAAAATTTTGGTTTTGGTAATTCTATTACTTCTGCATTATCATCACTTTCTTGCATTTGTTTTATTTGGGTCACAGATGTTTTAGTTGGAGTAATAGTTGCATTTATATTAGGATAAGAATAATTTAAAGTATCTTTTATTTTATTTAATTGTGTATTATCAGTTTTTTTGTTTTCTAAAATACTTATAATTTCAACTTCTTCTTTTTTAGGACTTTTCAATTTTTGCATTAATTCTTGTTTTTTGTAAACATTTAAGTCAATTTTTTCTTTAATGTTATCTTGTTCATAGCAATAAACCAATAATATCCAATCTATATATTTTTTATATTTTTTTATTAAAATTGGATTTATTTTATTATTACTTTTATTATATCTTTCAACTTGTTCTTTTAGTTTATTTATATCTTTTGCATAGTCTCTTTTCATTCCTGTTATTATTAATTTTTCTTTTGCTCTTGTTAATGCAACATATAATATTCTCATTTCTTCAGAAAGAGTTTCAACTAACATTTTATTTTTTACAGCAGATTTACTTAAAGTATCATATTGAACTTGTTTTTCATAATTAATATATTTTACACCAATTCCCATTTCTTGATGTAATAAAACTTGCTGATTTAAATCTGTTAAATTAAATTGTTTTCCTGTACTTACTAAAAATACTACTGGGAACTCTAGTCCTTTGCTTTTATGTATACTCATTATACGAACTACATTATCATTTTCTCCAATTAATTTAGCCGACCCTAAATCACCACTACTTAATTTTAATTGATCTATAAATTTTATAAAACTATATAATCCTTTAAAATTAGCACTTTCGTATTGTTTTGCTTTTTGGAAAAGCATTTTTAAATTTGCTTGTCTTAATTCTCCATTTGGCATTAATCCGCACAAAGTTATAAAATCCTGTATCACTATATATTTTCCATATTAATTCATCTAATGATAAATATTCTTGTTCTTTTCTCCAATTATTTATATTATTTAAAAATTTCTCAATTTTTTCTTTTAAATTCTTATCTGCATTTATTACTGCTTTTTGCATACTTGTATAAAAATCATCATATTTATCAGATAATCTAATTTGAACAAGTTCATCATCTGTAAATTTTGCTATTGATGATCTTAAAACTGTAACTAAAGGAATATCTTGCATTGGATTATCTATTATTTTTAATAATGAAATAATGGTCTGTATTTCGATCGAGTCTAAATACTCTTGTGAAGTATCTGAAAAAACAGGTATTTCCAAATTTAAAATCTCTTGTTCATAAATAGGTGCTGTGTTTGCTGTTGACCTTAATAACACTACAATGTCTTTATATTCAATATCTCTGTAATCTTTCTTTTCATTATCCCAAACTTTAAATTTGCTATCAATTAAATTTTTTATTTTATTTGCTACAAATTTCGCTTCCAATTCTATTTCTTCTATTTGTTCTTCATTTTCTTCTAAAGAATCTATTAAATCTTCTTCTGAACTGTATTTTATATTATTTTGATCATCTTCTTTTGCCAGATCAATAATATGAATTTCTGTGTTTAGATTATGATGTACTTTATCATTATAATTTGCTCCAACATTTAAGTATTCTTGTTCATTATAATCTATATCTCCTAAATCAGAACTCATGATGTTTTGAAAAATCATATTTGTAAAACTTAAAATATTTTCTCTGCTTCTGAAGTTTTTAAATAATTGTATTTTTAAATTATCATTATTTTCCTTTTCATCAACTTTTTTGTAGTTTTCATATTTTTTTAAAAATAATTCTGGCATAGCTTGTCTAAATTTATAAATGCTTTGTTTTACATCTCCTACCATAAAAATATTATTTTGTTTTGATATTGAATTTAAAATATATTCTTGTACAAGGTTACTATCTTGATATTCATCAATAGCAATTTCAATATATTTTTCTTGATATCTTTTAGCCACATCAGATGGCATTATGTTTCCATTTTCTTCTATTAATAATATATTTAATGCAAAATGTTCAATATCATTAAAATCTACTATATTTTTTTCTCTTTTTTGCTTAGAAAATTCTTTATCAAATTCTAATATAATATCTTTTAGTTTTAATAATATTTCATACATATTATATATATCTTGATTTGCTTGCATAGAATCATATATTAGTGTATCATCAAGTATTTTTTTCATTTTCTTTTTAATGTCATCTCTTAAAATTTTGGCTTGCTCTTTTATTGCAGATTCAACATTTTGTCTTGGCCATGTTACAAACTTTAGATTTTGATTTATTTTATATGCTTTGTCCCAACTATCTAAATTATTTTGCAAGTTTTCTAGCATATCTATATCACATCGAATTGTTTGAGAAAATTTTTCTAATTCTATTATTTTTCTTAAATTTTTTTCTATATTTTTTAATGTTGTAATACTATCTATTAACTCTTCATTAATTTTTTTTAATAACTCTTTTCCCCATATTGTTGTTGCAAAATCATTATTTATAGAATGTTGTAAATTAAACATTTCTATATTTTTGTCTAACCATTTTGTAGGAAATGGATTACTTTGAATATATGTATAAATTTTTAAAATTAAATCTTTTAATGGAGCATCATCTTTATAACTAGTATATGTATGGATAAGTTTTTCAAAATCTTTATCTTCATCTTCATATTTTTTTTCAAATATTTCTTCAATTATTTCTTGTTTTAATAACTCTATTTGAGTTGTATCTGCTATTGTAAAATTAGGAGATAAATTTTCTAATTCAAAAAAATTATTTCGTACAATTTCTAAACAAAAAGAATCTATTGTACAAATACTTGCTTTATTAAGTAAAGTTATTTGTCTTTGTAATTTTTCATTTTCTGGGTTTTCTTCAAGCTTTTTATATATAGCATCTAAAATCCTTTGTCTCATTTCAGAAGCAGCTGCATTAGTAAATGTCACTACTAATAATTTATCAATGTCAACATTTTCATTGATAATTTTATTAATAATTCGCTCTACTAAAACTGCAGTTTTACCACTACCAGCTGCTGCTGCAACTAATATATTAGAACCTTGTTTATATATAGCATCTTCTTGTTCCTTTGTCCAACTAACTTTACTCATATTTTCTCCTACCATTTTTTTTACTCTATTTCATCATTACATTCTTCAAATTGAGAATTATACAAATTTGCATAAAATCCATTTTTATTAAGTAATTCCTTGTGTGTTCCTTGTTCTATAATATCTCCATGATTCATAACTAAAATTAAATCTGCATTTTTTATAGTTGATAACCTATGTGCAATAATAAAACTTGTTCTTCCTTTCATTAGATTATCCATTGCTTTTTGAATTTCTATTTCTGTTCTTGTGTCAATTGAACTTGTTGCTTCATCTAAAATTAAGATTTTTGGATTTGCTAAAATTACTCTTGCAATTGTTAGTAATTGTTTTTGACCTGCAGAAACATTGCTTGTTTCTTCATTTAAAATCGAGTTATATCCATTTGGAAGTGTTTTTATAAAATGATGCACTCGTGCTGCTTTCGCTGCTTGAATAACTTCATCATCTGTTGCATTTTCATTTCCATATTTTATATTATCTTTTACAGTTCCTGCAAACAACCATGTATCTTGTAATACCATACCAAAAATCTTACGAAGTTCTCCACGTTTAAAATCTTTTATATTATAATCATCCACTAAAATTTTGCCTGATGTTACATCATAAAATCTCATAAGTAATTTTACTATTGTTGTTTTTCCAGCACCAGTAGGTCCTACTATTGCTATTTTTTGTCCTTCTTTTATTTTAGCATTAAAATCATTAATAACTGTTTTTTCTGTATTATATCCAAAATTAACATTTTTAAATTCTATATTTCCCTTTATGTTTGAATTATTAAGATTTTCTTTAGCTGTTTCTATTTCTTCTGGTTGTTCTAAGAAATCAAATACTCTTTCTGCAGCTGCAGCCATTGATTGAAGTGTTGCTGATATTTGAGAAATTTGATTTATTGGTTGTGTAAATTGTTTGTTATATTGTATAAAACTTTGAATATTTCCAACAGTTATAGTTCCCTTTATTGCCAAATATCCTCCAGCTATTGCTACTCCTACATATCCGTATATTAGAAATAAAATTTATAATTGGGAACATAAGTCCAGATAGAAATTGTGATTTCCATCCTGATTTATATAACTCTTTATTTGCCTTTTTAAAGTCATTTATGGATTTTTCTTCGCTATTAAATACTTTAACTATATTTAGTCCACTATAAATTTCTTCCACTTGACCATTTACGTGACCTAAATATTCTTGTTGTCTTTTAAAATATTTTTGTGATTTACCAACAATTATTTTAACAATAAAACCTGATACCGGCAATATTATTAAAGAAATTAATGTCATTTTCCAACTAATAGATAACATCATTATAAGTATTCCAATAATTGTGCAAATTGATGTTATTATTTGTGTTATACTTTGATTTAAATTCATACTTAAGGTATCTATATCATTTGTTATAATAGACAATACCTCTCCATGTGTTTTAGTATCAAAATATTTCATAGGTAATTTTCCCATTTTTTTTGCAATATCATTTCTTATTTTATATGTAACCTTTTGAGCTATACCTGTCATAGTAAATCCTTGGATGAAAGAAAATATAGCACTTACAATATATAATCCTAATAGTGTAATTAAAATTCCACCTATTTTTGCAAAATCTATTCCAGATTCTCCAGATAATTTTCCAATTAATCCATTAAAAATTTCTGTTGTAGCATTTCCTAATATTTTAGGTCCTACAATTGTAAATATTGTACTTCCAATTGCAAATATAAATACAATTAATAATTTAAGTTTATATTTAGATAAATATACTTTTACTAATTTTAGTGTTGTTTCTTTAAAATTTTTTGGTTTTTCAGTTAGTCCTTTTTGTCTTCTCATTGGTCCAGGCATATATTATTCCTCCTTTCCATCATTAGTTTTCTTTGTTTTAGTGTCCAATTCCTTTTCAGATAATTGAGATAATGCAATTTGTTTATATGTTTCGTTATTTTTCATTAATACTTCGTGTGTTCCTATTCCTATTACCTTTCCTTCATCTAAAACAATAATTTGGTCTGCATTTAAAATAGTACTAATTCTTTGTGCAACTATTATTACAGTTTTATCTTTTGTCTTAGCACTTAAGGCCTCTCTTAGTGCAGAATCAGTTTTGAAATCTAGTGCAGAAAAGCTATCATCAAATATAAATATTTCAGGATTTTTAGCTATAGCTCTTGCTATTGCTAAACGTTGTCTTTGTCCTCCAGATACATTGTTACCACCTTGTGATATTTCATCTTTATATTTCTTTTCTTTCTTTTCAATAAATTCTGTAGCTTGTGCAATTCGAGCTGCCTCTATCATTTGTTTATCTGACATTTCTTGATTAGAATATTTAATATTTGATTCTATTGTTCCTGAAAATAAAATTCCCTTTTGTGGGACAAATCCAATGATATCTCTTAAATCTTTTTGTGATACATCTTTTATGTTGACACCATCTATTAAAATTTCTCCTTGTGTTACATCATAAAATCTTGGTAATAAATTTACTATTGTTGATTTACCACTTCCTGTACTTCCAATAATCGCTGTTGTTTGCCCAGGTTTTGCTGTAAATGTAATATCTTCTAATACTTCTGTATCAGCATCTGGATATCTAAAGCATACATTTTTAAATTCTACTAAACCTTTTTTGTTTGGATTAAATTTTTTTAAGTTTTCTTTATCTTTTATACTTGGCTCTGTATCTAATACTTCATTAATTCTATTAGCAGAAACAGAAGCTCTTGGAAGCATTATAGATACCATAGATATCATTAAGAAAGATATAACAATTTGCATCATATATTGAATAAATGCCATCATATCTCCTACTTGTAATAAACCTTCATCTACTTTATGCCCACCTATCCATACGACTAAAATCATCATTGAATTCATTATAAACATTAATAAAGGCATCATCATTGACATAGTTCTGTTTACAAATATATTTGTTTTCATTAAATCAGCATTTGCATAATCAAATCTTTGCTCTTCTTTTTTTTCTTTATTAAATGCCCTTATAACAGGTAATCCTGTTAAAATTTCTCTTGAAACTAGGTTTAATTTATCTGTTAAAGTTTGTAATTTTTTAAATTTAGGTATCGCTATTATAAATAGAGTTCCTATAATAAATAAAATTGCAAGTATAGCAACTCCAATAATCCATGACATTGAATTATCTGAACTTGTTAATACCTTTATGAATCCTCCAATACCGATAATTGGAGCATAAATAACTACTCTAAATAATATTGTAATTAATTGTTGAATTTGCCATATATCATTTGTATTACGAGTTATTAATGATGCTGTAGAAAATTTATTCAATTCTTTATTTGAAAATTTTAAAACTTTTTCAAAAACTTTTTTTCTTAAGGTCTCACCTAATTTAGCTGCAGCCCTTGATGATAATAACATAATAAGCACAGCTGAAATCATACTAATTAAAGAAATTCCTAACATTTGCAGTCCAGAATTAAATATGTAATCATTTTGTAATTTATTTGTATCTACACCTAAATCTCTATATATGTTTTTTACAGATGATATTGCTGCTTGACTTCTTATAGATTCAGCCATATTGTTTATTTGTTCTGAATATTGTTTTATAAGTTCTTGCCTTTGATTTTCTGGTAAATTTTTAAAAATATCAATTAAAGACATATTTTGTATATATGCTTTTTGTGTTTCCGGTATATTTGCTAAAATTCTTTCTTTTATTTGATTTGCTGTTTGCTCATTTTTTATTGTTGACAACTCCATAAGCGGACTTGATATAATATTGATAATTTCTTCTTTTTCTTTATCTTCTATTTTATTTAAAACATATATTTTATTTTCCTCTATTTTATAATTTTTTCCAAGGTATTTTTTTATTGTTTCTACTTTATCATTATCTGATGTATCTTCTAATAAAGTATAATTGTCTAAAATTTTATTATCTTCATTTGAAAATAATAAAAGTAATTCCATATTATCTTTTGATATTATTTCTGGAAGCGGTGATGCAATTCCTCCAGATTGTATTCCAATATTAACTATTTTTGAAGTATAGTCTGGTAATGCTAAATCTGTCATAGCTTGTATACATAGCAAAATTATTATAATTATAACTGACCATATCGATTTTTTTAAATTTTTTAAAATTTTTAGCATTTTTTTCCTCCTTTTTTATAAAACGAATTTAAAAACATTAATATTTTAAGCATTTTAAATTATATCTTTTCTATTATATAACATAACACCATATCATTATATGTGATATGGTGTTACCCTGTCAAGAAATATAATTACATTTTTCTAAATACTCCTGCTACTTTTCCTAATATTTCACAATTAGGAACAATAATAGGATCCATTGTACTATTTTCTGGTTGTAATCTAATATGGTCTTTTTCTTTATAAAATGTTTTTACAGTAGCTTCATCTCCGATTAAAGCAACTACTATTTCTCCATTATTTGCTGCATTTTGTTTTTTTACTAGTATGTAATCTCCATCTAGAATTCCAGCTTCAATCATACTTTCCCCTCTAACAGTTAGCATAAAACTTTCTGAATTACCAACAAAATCTATTGGAATTGGGAAAGTATCTGTTATGTTTTCTACTGCTAAAATTGGCTCTCCTGCTGTTATTCTACCGATTATTGGTACATCAACTAATTCTTTTTGTGTATAAAAGTCTTTACTTGATGTTTTCTTTTCTTCTCCTGAACCACCTTTTAATAATCTTAGTGTTCTTCCTTTTTTATCTTGCTTTTTTATGTATCCTTTTTCATCTAGCTTTGCTAAATATCCGTGTACAGTTGCTGTTGAACTTAACCCAACTGCTTTTCCTATTTCTCTTACAGATGGTGGATATCCTTGTGTCATTATTTGTTTTTCAATAAATTTTAGAATAGATTTTTCTCTTCTATTTAATTCTGGTTTTTTTCTAGGCATAATTTTCACTCCCATTTCCTTATTTTCTTCATATAATATCACACAAACAAAAAAATGTCAAACATTTTTTTGTTTTTTAGGAGTAAATTTTTATCACTATTTTTTTATTTTCCCATGGTCAGGCATAAGGCTTGATACGCAGATTTTTCTTTCTTTGTGTAATTCTTCTTTTTTCATTTTTCTAGAATCTTCCTTTAATTTCCTTGATACAACATGGACAGTTGTCTCACTTTTTGGATATGAAAGCACAAAAAACAGGGCTAAAACCTATTTTACTTCTATATAGGCTTTAGTCTTGTCTTTATTTATATTTTTTATTCTTTTTGTTATTTCTATATTATTTTTTTCTTCTTTTTTTATTTTTTTGTGTGCACATCCCAACATTTATAGCATTTTTACTCTTTTGCATCTTCATACCTTCTTTTTTACATTTGTTTTTACCTTTTTTTATTTTACATTATTAGTTAGAGTTTTACAAGTAGCTATTTTTTTATTTTAAATAAATATTTGGATCTACAGGAATTGAATCTTTTAAAATTTCAAAATGTAAATGTGCTTCATCCGCAATTTCAAATGTTGCAGTATTTCCTACTGTTCCAATACTTTGTCCTTTTTCTACTTTTTCTCCTTCTACAACAAACTCTGAAGTTAGTAAGTTAGAATAAACAGTTTGCATTCCATCTTCATGATCAATTACAATTGTTAGTCCATATCTTGGGTCATTTTTTATAGATTTAATTGTTCCAGCTTCTGCAGCTTTTACTACTGTTGTTTTTTCTGCTTTTATATCTATTCCCATATGTGTAACCCATTCTTGTAATGTTTCAGAATAAATTAAATTATCCTTTGCATAATCTCTTGAAATTTCGCCTTCTACTGGCTTTTCAAAACTTAATTCCTTTTTTGTTTCTGCTTGTTTTGTAGTTTGTGAATTAGTAGTTTGTGTTGTATTTATATTTGTGTAATTGCTTGTTGTGCTATTTGTGTTTGTATTAGTTTTTAAGGTATTATTTGTAGTTGTGTTATTTGTTGTATTTACTTCATTTTTAGACTCCTCTACAGTTTTTCCAATTTCTGTACTAGCACTTTCTGTATTTTCTACTGTGTTTCCAGTCATATTTGCTATTTGTTCTAAGTTCATAGTTCCTTGTTTTACATCATCACTAAGACTTTTACTATAAATTAATAATCCTATTAATATTATAGCTAAAATACCTACTCCAATACTTGAATAAAGAATAATTTTATCACTCAATGTTTTATTTTTACTAATCCTTGTATCTCTTCTCATATAATCCTCCTTAAAAATAGTTTATTAATACAAGTATTTCCTATTTTTAGAAGAATATACATTTATATAAAAAATAATACATTTATGTTTTTTATATTGAATTTATATCTTTTATTTCTACACCTATATAAAAATGATTAATAATTTCTTGATAGTTATTCCCTTCTTTTGCCATTGTATCTGCACCTGTTTGGCTCATACCTACGCCATGTCCATATCCTTTTACTGTAAATTTTATTATTCCATTTTCTTTAGTAATTTCAAAATTTGTAGATTTTAAACCTAATAGGGTTCTTGTTTCTACACCTGATATTTCATGATTACCAAATTTTACAGTTTTTACTCTATTACTATCTGTGTATTCTAATATTTTTATACTATCATCATTTTCGAAATCAATTTGTATATCACTATATTTTATTTTTAGCTTTTCTATCAATTCATCTTCTTTTAAAATTACTTCTGAACTATATTGTGTATAGCCTTCTTCTCCTGCTGTTTCAACAACTTGTAAATACGGAAAGTTAGAACCTCCCCATACATTAACAGGTAATTCTGTTACGCCTCCACTATTTGCATGAAAAAAAGCATTTATTGGCTTTCCTTCATATGTTATAATTTCTCCTTTTGTATCATTTACACATTGTTCTATTTTTGTCCAATTACTTTCTCTTTTCGATTCTTCCCATCTAGATAATCTAGTTTCTTTTGAAACCCATGCTTGACAACAATTAGAATCATCACATATATCTGCATTATCATGCTTTTTATTTTGAATTTTATATATAGTATATGTTCTTGCAACTACAGCTTGTGCTTTTAAAGCTTCTATCTCATAATCTGCTGGCATTTCTGCTGAAACCACATTACATAAATAAGTATCTAATTCAACTTGTTCTACTTCCCCTGTGTCTTTATGTAATAAATTTATTGTACCATAATTTTTATAATTATATTGCTCATTGCTACTTAAGTTTGTTTCTTCCATTTTATTATTTTCACTATTTGTAGAAGTTGGTTCTTCTTTTCTTTTTGTTAACAATGCAGGTAAAATAAAACAAATAAAAACAAATATAAAAAAATAGATAAAATATTTTTTCATCTTAAAATCTATTCCTTTCTGGCTTTGCTTAGAGGCACACGATGAAATAAAAAATTTAACTTATTTTCAAATTATTATCTTCTATTATTTAATTTATGAGCTTAATTTCATTTTCATTGAATTTAAAATTCTTCGTTCTATCCTTGATACTTGTACTTGAGTTACACCTAAGATTTTTGCTACCTGTGATTGAGTTTTTTCTTTAAAAAAACGAAGTACAATAACCTCTTTATCTCTTGTTTCAAGCTCATTAATTAAATCTTTTACTACTATTTTATTAGTTAATATTTCTTCTTCATCTTTATTGTTTGAAATTCTTTCAATTAAATTAATTGTATTTCCATCCTTCTCATTTGTATATATTGCATTATCTATTGATTCTATATTTGTCGTGGCTTCTTTTGCAAGTAAAATATCTTCTTTTGATACCTTTAATTCTTTTTGTATTTCTTCTTCTGTTATTTCTTTTCCTTTTTTTATCAAATATTCTCTTTCTAATTCTTTTATTTTATTACCTAACTCTTTAATACTTCTACTTATTTTAATTGGCCCATCATCGCGTATATATCTTTTTATTTCTCCTATCATATATGGAACAGCATATGTTGAAAGTTTTACATCAAAATTTGTATCAAATCTCTTAATTGATTTTATAAATCCTATGCATCCTATTTGATATAAATCTTCTAATTCATATCCTCTTCCATTAAATCTCCTTACAATACTCCATATTAATCCGTTCATTATTTTTAATTAGATTTTCTAATTGTGCTTTATCTCCATCTTGAGCTTTTTTTATCGCTTGTAAATCATTTTCGTACATAATCTCTCCACTTTTCTTTTTATCTTTAGTCTTTTATTAGGATATTATATTCATCTTCTTCATTTTCTTGTTTTGGCTTTATTGTTTTATACATAGTTATTTTTGTTCCTAATCCTAATATAGACTCTATATCTACTTTATCCATAAAGCTTTCCATAATTGTAAATCCCATACCTGATCTTTCTAAGTTTGGTTTAGTAGTATATAACGGTTCTTTAGCCTTAGAAATATTTTCTATTCCTTTTCCTTTGTCTGATATTTCAATTATAATTTCATTATCCTTTAATTTTGATATTATTTTTACAATACCTTGTTTATTATCATACCCGTGAATAATACAGTTTGTAACAGCTTCTGATACAGCTGTTTTTATATCAGCTAATTCTTCTATAGTTGGGTCTAATTGTGATGCAAATGCTGCAACAGAAATTCTTGCAAAAGATTCGTTTGATGATTTGCTAAGAAATTCTAATTTCATTTCATTATTAAAATCTTCTTTCATTATTTTTCTTCCTTTCTATTTTGTGCCATTTTATAAAGTTACTCTGCTACTGGAATTAATTTTAAAATTCCACTCATTTCGAAAATTTTTTTTACACTTTGAGTAAGATTGCTTACCTCTAATTTTGCACCTAACATATTTGCAAATTTGTATCTTCCAATTACTAGTCCGATTCCGGCACTATCCATGAAAGTAACACTATCAAAATCAAATATAACTCTTTTAGGCATATGTCTTTCAATTTCATAATCTGCTTTCCTCCTTATCATTTGTACACTATGGTCATCAATTTCATCTGTGATTTTAAAAACTAGAAGCCTGTCCTTCTCATAAAATTCTGATTCCATTATTATCTCCTCCTTAGTTTTTTCTTTTAGTATTATAATACACTTTCCATTATTTTCCAATAGCAAAATCTTAGAAGTTTTGTCGATTTATAACAAGTTTTCGACTTATAACAACAAAAATTATTCTATAAAAAATTTATTTTTTTCCTTTTAATTTTGTAAAGTATTGTCTTTACAGATTTACTTTGCTTACGTATTTCCATTCTCTAAAAAAGCAGGTATTACAAATGTAAACCCGCTTTTTAATTTTATTTAACATTTCTATATTTTCTAAATCTGACATTTTATTTTTAATCTTTTGTATTTTTTATTGTTCTTCTAAATTCAACTCTATATTATATATTTCATAATTTTTATCAATAACTTTACAGTTTAAGTCTTGAATAAATAGAGTAGCTTTAAAATCTTTCATTGATTTATCAATAGCTTCTTTAAGTTCTTTACTAACTCCTATTGATAAAGTCTTTATAGGTGTCTTTAACGATACATTATTATTTGTCTTTGCACCTCTAGACTGACTTATAATTTCAATTATTTGATTTCCTAATTCTATTTCTTTATTAAAATCATAATTTAAAGGATTGATTTCTGTTGTATGAATTGACTTGTTATTGTGATATAGTTCCTGAAATATTTCTTCTGTAATAAATGGGAAGAAAATACTAAAGTCTTGAAGTAATTTATATAATAAAGTATAAACTGTTTTTTGCCCACTATATCTTGGTATATCTCCAAATTCTTCTGGCCTATATAATCTATGTTTTACTATCTCTATGTAATTATCACAGAATTCCCAAAAGAACTTTTCTAAAATATTTAGTGCTAGTCCAACTTCATACTCATCTAAATAATTAATAAATTGTTTTTCCATTTCTTGAAAACGACCTAAAATCCATTTATCAATATATTCAAAATTTTCAAATTCTTTATCTTCATAATCAGATAAATGCATTTCAATAAACTTAGATACATTCCATATTTTATTAACTAATTTTTTACCTCGTAATAAAGTTTCTTCACTAAAAACAATATCTGTTCCTAGTCTTCCAGTACCTGCCCAATATCTGATAACATCAGCCGAATATTGTTTTATTAAATCCATTGGCTCATGTTTGCTATTTCCTTTACTTTTACTTATTTTTTCTCCTTTGTTTGCCATAACAAATCCTGAAATCATCACATTATCCCATGGTCTTTGTCCAAAATGATAAAAACTCTTAACTATTGTGTAAAAATCCCATGTTCTAATAATTTCACTTGCATTTGTTCTTAAGCTCATTGGTTTTAAAATATCTTCAAAGTTTTCTTTTTCTCCATATTTCATATTTATAAGTGGTGTTACTGATGATGTAGCCCAAGTATCCATTATATCTGTATCTGGAACAAACTCTTTGCATCCACAATTAGGACACTTTTCAATTTTTGGCAAATCTACCAAAGGATTTACTGGCAAATCTTCTTTGGTTGCAAAGACAGCTTCTCCACATTCTTTACAATACCAAACTGGAAATGGAACACCAAAATATCTTTGTCTTGAAATACACCAATCCCATGCAATATTATTTACCCATTCATCGTATCTTGTGTGCATATGTGCTGGATGCCATTTTATTTCATTTCCTATCTTTAAAAAATCTTCTTTATGATTCATAATATCTATAAACCATTGCTTCATAACAGCATATTCAACTTCTTTTCCACACCTTTCGTGTGTTTGAACTTCATGTTCTAATTCTTCAATTTTAACTACATAACCGCCTTCTTGTAAATCTTCAATTATTTTCTTTCTAGCTTCTTTTATTTTTAGACCACCATATTTTGGAACTTCATCAATTATCTTTCCATTATCTGTGAATATGTATTTCAAAGGTAATTTATATTTTTTCCACCATTCAATATCAGTTTGATCACCAAAAGTACAGCACATTACCACTCCAGTACCTTTATCTATAGCAACTTTTTCATCTGCCATTATTGGAACTTCCACATCTATAACAGGAATATGTGCAGTTTTTCCTATCAAATGCTTATGTTTGTTATCTTCTGGATTCACAAATACACAAACAATCGCTGGTAAAAGTTCTGGTCTTGTTGTTGCAATAGTAAACTCTTCATTATCTTCTACAGTTTTGAAATTTATATAATTAAATGTTGTTTTAATTGTTTTTGTTTCTAATTCAGCTTGTGCTATTGAAGTTAAACATTCATTACACCATAAAGCTGGACTTTCCTTATGATAGCAATGTCCCTTTTCAATTAAGTCTAAAAATGAAGTTTGACTAATTTTAATAGTTGAAGGGGCAACTGTTTTATAATGAATATTCCAATCTGTACTTACACCCATTTTACTAAATAATTCTTGAAAATCTGCTTCATATTTGTTCGTAGTTTCATAGCATAACTCTGAAAATTTCTCTCTTCCTATTTCATGAGCTCTTTTACCTTGTTCTTTTTCTACTAACCTTTCACTAGGCAATCCATTATCATCAAATCCAAATGGATAAAAGATATTATATCCTCTTAATCTTTTATATCTTGCCAACATTTCTGTTTGAGTATATGAAAATATATGTCCAATATGAATTTTACCATTTACTGTTGGTGGTGGAGTATCTATTGAATATATTTCTTTTCCATTTCTTTTAAATTCATAAATTTTATTGTCTTTCCAATAATTTAACCATTTTTCTTCTTTTTCTAAAGCATTATATTTTTTATCTAACATACTACACACCCCTCTATATTTATATTAAAATAATAAATTATCAATTCTCGAAACCTTTTCAAATTCAATAATTTTCTGAACATTACTTTAAAACACATAAAAACATCTTGAATTGTTTCATCTAATGCATGTCTCATATTTTTATATAATTGTTCTTCAAATTCTTGTGGATTATACTTTCCATCTAATTTATTTTTACTCATAAAATACCTCCATTTTTTTATTATATGCTTCTATTTTCTTTGAAATATTTTTTGCACATATCTCTACTATATAATACAATCAAAACTAAATTTAAAATACTTACTATTTGTATATCTATAGCTATATAACCAAAAAGATAATACATATATGAATATAATGATATTAATTCTATTATTATTGGAATATAAAATTTTCTTTTATTATATATTAAATATATAACTCCTAGTATATCTGCCATGTACATATATCTATCGTGCATAAATGGCAAAAAAAATGTTGCTATTAAAATTGACCATATTCCAAATTCTAAAATTGCTATGTTATCAAATTTTACTTTTTTATATAGTACCATTATTGCAATTAAAATAAAGATAAACACTGTAAAAAATACGCCTATTTTCGCAATAATATCATTAAAATTTGATATTAAATTTGGTGTATCTTCAAAATTTGATTTTATAAAAATACTATACACATTTGGTAAATTCATTGTTAAATATTGAGAATATTCTGAAGCTTGGTTAAAATATACTAATATGCAATCTGTTATACTTTTACCAAATAAGATAGCTGGCATACACATTACTAAATCAATAAGTGGTATAATTAAAAAATTGTATATAGAAAATTTTCTTTCTGAAATATACATTAGTATATATAATGGTAAGATAAATACTGTTTGTAATTTAAAAGAAAATGCAATTCCTAAAATTATAAATGATTTTGTATATTTTTGCTTAAATAGAAATAATATTGCTATTAAAACAAATGCTGTATATATTGAATCACATTGTGCCCAAAATGATGAATTTAAAAATACTGTTGGTAAACATAGCACAATAGAATATCCTATTATCATATCTATTAGTAGATTTTTATTGTCTTTTTTGTCTTGTAATAATACTTTTATTATTTCTACTACTGTAAAAGCACATATATAATCAAATATTAGTGAAACTAATTTTATAGATATTATAGATGAAATAGGAATATATGTAAGTAATGCCATTATGGTCATGTATGGTGCATTGTAATCTCCTATATTATTTTTTAATGCAAATAAGCCTCCACCATATTTTAACTGATTAAACCATGGATTTAAAAAGTTTTCGTAATCACCTGAAATGTAATAAAACATTTCACTTCTTAATAATAATGATAGAGCTGTTATTATCATAAAAGCAAATATAAGTTTATTTTTTTCAATAAACTTTATAATTTTTACTTTGCTCAATCCTTTTTTCATACTACCTATTGCTCCTTAATATCGCATCTTTTTATTTTTCCTTATTATACTATAACATATATTTTTATGCAAGTCTATTATTAATGATAACTTTAAGCATTTATTAACTTACGTTGCCATTCACAGCCTGTGATATAATTTGAAAATAATTAGTTTTTAAATAGTCACTTAAACGATCAAATGAGCCAATTAAGGCGAGTGCGATACGTATTAGGAAATAAAATTAAATTAAAATAAATAAGTAATAACCTCAAGCTGCATCCTAATTATGTAGAATTTGCTTGAGGTTTTAATATGCCTTTTTTTCCATTTTGCTTACAATTAAATATTTATATTTCTTTATAATCAGCTGGTATTTCAAATAATTTACTATTTACACTATAAGAAATATCTACTTTGAATATTTCTTGCTTAGTACCTATAATTGTTTTTATATAAACTAAGTTATTATCATTAAAATAAAATCTAGTTTTTACTTCTTGACCTAGTGATACTGTAGACATATCCTGTATAATAAAGTTTGTTAAGCCATCATATTCTTCGTATTCATATGTTTGGTTTTCTACTTTTTCTCTTCCTTTTGTCGCTTTTTGTTCTTTTAAGTTTATTAACTGATTTTCAATTTTATTTAAATCACTTTCATTATTTTTATATACACAATATGTTTTTGTATCTTCCATTAATAAATATGAATTTCCATCTTTTATAATATACTTTGTTTTTACTCCATTATAACTTGTATTAATATATGCTATATTGCTTTCTTTTTGATAATTTATTTTGTTATTATTATCTAATTTTACTGATATGTTGTATGCAGTATTAGATTTTAAAGTTTCATATAAAGTATTTATTTTTGAAGTAGTATCTATATTTTCTATATTTTTACTTGTAACAAAGTATAATATTACTCCTGCAATTATTAAAATTACTAAAATAGAAATTATAATAGTTTTCTTCTTTGTTTCCATTTATAGTTCCTCCTTTGTAATTAAGCTATTAAGTTTTAAGTCTTTCTATTTTAGATATATATTCTTAATAAAGAAAAAATTATATATGCAACATAGTATATTAATTCTACTAAAACAAACTTTTTAATAAAGTCAGAATTTTTTTCTACATTAAATATAGATTTTAATGCAAAATACATTAAAACAACTGATATAACACTGCAAAAACTTGCAAAAGGTGATGTTACAATTGAAATTTGTGAGCTAAATATTGTAAGTATATTTGCAAGAGCTGCTATAACAACTGGTATTTTTGCCATAGTGATAACTGAAATTATTGTTGTTAATGGTTTTTTATTTTCCTTATTCATTACTAAAACTATAACTGACATTACTAATACACTAAGAACTGGTGCAAGAACACCTGCTATTATTGTCCATATGCTATTTCCTATACTTGATAAGTTAAAGAATGATGTAAATGAAAATGATAATGAAAAACATTTACGTACTAATTCTATTACAGCCCATATAGCAATAACAATTATTGCGTATTTTAAATATTCTCCTTTGCCATTTTCTACAATTTCTCTTAATTTTTCTAGTGGATTTTTAAACATTTCTGTTATAAATCCTTTTGTTTCTATACTGTCTTTTTTTATATCCACTTTTTTAATTGTATCTTTAACTTGATTTACAGCATTAGATGCCTCATTTTTTAATTCTTCTGTGTTTACCTTGTTTTCTTCTTTCTCTTCCATTTTTTCCTCCCTTTATTATTTTATTATTTATAGTATATATTATTACTATCTAAAATTTAATCACCTAAGTTTATACCAACATTTCTTGCTGTTTTTATCAAATCATCATCCATACCAACTTTTCTTAGGTTACTTTCCTCAGTATTTCCTGATACTGCGCCAATTTTTGTATTTTTGCCAACAACATCTTCTAATGAAACTGAATCTAATTTACCATTTTTTATTACAGCTAATGTTCCAAATTTGCCTTCTAATGCAAGTTCCATTGCTTTTGAGCCATATTTAGTTGATAATACTCTATCAAAAGCTGTTGGTGTACCTCCTCTTTGCATGTATCCTAAAGTAGTATTTCTTGCTTCTAGTCCAGTTAATTCTTCTAACTGTTTTGCAACAACTTGCCCTATTCCACCAAGTTTTGTATTGTCTACACCTTTTCCATTATTACGGACATTTTGTATAACCATTTCTCCATCTTTAGGTTTTGCTCCTTCTGCAACAACTACTATACTGAAACTTTTTCCTCTTTTTTTTCTGTTTTCTATTTTTGTTGCAACTTTATTTATATCATATGGTATTTCTGGTATTAATGCAACATCTGCTCCTCCAGCAATTGCAGCTTCTAATGCAATCCATCCGGCATATCTTCCCATTACCTCTAATACCATTATTCTATGGTGTGTTTCTCCTGTTGTGTGTAATCTATCTAGTGCCTCCATTGCAACTGATACAGCTGTATTATATCCAAAAGTAATTTCTGTACAAGCAACATCATTATCAATTGTTTTTGGAACACCTATAATATTTACACCTTTTGTTGAAAAGTCCCTTGCTGATTTTTGTGTTCCATCTCCTCCTAGGGTAAAAATACAATCAAATCCAAATTCTTTTATATTTGCAATTGCTTGGTCAGATAAATCTTTATATTCTACGCTGCCATCTTCATTTACAATTTTATAATTAAATATATTAGCATTTGTTGAAGAACCAATAATTGAACCACCTTTTGGTAAAATTCCAACTGCTTCTCCATCTGCTGCTGTACTTAATTTTTCAAAATCCTTTTTTAATAATCCATTGTATCCATCGATAATACCATAACATTCTACTCCGTGATTTTCTGCTGTTTTTACAATAGCCCTTATAACGGCATTAAATCCTGATACATCTCCACCATTTGCTAAAATTCCAACTTTTTTTAACATAATTCCTCCTTTAAAATTGTTGTTTTTTTATTATTATATCAATAATTATTTTTTTTACAACATTTTTAAAGATTTTTTCTTTTTTATATCATAAATCACCAAAAAAAGCAAGTACTCTTGCTTTTATTTTGTTGATATATGTATATTTTCTATTTGGCTATTTAGTTCTCTTGCTATAATATTTTGAATTTGTGCAACTTCTTCTTGTTTTAAATCGTTTGTTCCGACAACAATACTTATACTTTCATTGTTTACAAAAACAACACTATTTTTAAAACCTTTTGTTTCCATTAAATTTTCACAAATCATTATGCCATTTTTTGTTTGATTTATTTTTGTAATTTCTTCTGTTGCTAATTGTTTTTGAACTTCTGAAGAATTACTACTATTTAATACTTTTTCATAGGTTTCTATCATTTGAGAGTACATAGTGTCTCTATTTAATTTAGATTTAGTAAAATAATCATCATCTTGTTTCTCTGTAGCATTACTTGTTTCAATAGATTCATTTGTTGTATTATTATCTATAATTTGTGCTTGAGTTGTATTTGTTTCATTTAATGTATTTTTATTTTCATCATCTATACCTATAATATCATTGCTATTTACAAGTGTTGCATCTCCTATATCTGCTAATTGAGTATCATCTTTTGACTCCATTTCTATGCTTGTTTCTATAGATTGTTCTTGTTGATTTGATGTGTAGTTTAAATATCCTGCTGTCATTAGCATAAGTGCAATTACATAAATAATTATTTGATTTTTCTTTAATATTTTTTTCATAAAACCATCTCCTCGTTTTAATTCATTTCAAAGACTTGAATTTTGTGTGTAGCAAGACCTGTTATTGCTTCTACAGCTTGAATAATATTTGCTTTTACTTCAGCATTACCCGCTCCTTTTGCTGTAATAATTGCTCCTTCCATTTTGGGTTCAATTATTTTTTTCGTAATTGGTGTTTTATCTCCATCTTGTTCATTATATACTATATCTTTTTGAGAATCAGTTTGTTCTATTTTTCTTACTCCTCCTGATGTATCTGTTTCTTCTGTTGTACTAACTTTTGAAGTTTCATTATACATAGCAACTAGTTCACTTGACTCTGAATAATTAATACATATTTTTACTTCTCCTACACCTTGAATTTTTGATAGTATGTTTTCCAATCTTTTTTCTAAATTATCTGTACTTTGCGTGCTACTTTGCACAGTATTATAATTTATATCTGCTAATTTTTTTGATGTATCGTTAGCATCTTGATTATTTGTTTTTTTATTTCCATTCCATATAATATTAATAATAACAAGTGTAATAATTAATAAAATTATAAAAAACACTAAATTTTCAATTTTCTTTTTATCATTTCCTTCTTGTTCTTGATTATTTTGATTTAATAATTTTTTTAGTTTATCTCCAAACATTTTTCACTCACCCCATATTCATCTATTAAAATTTTTTTAATATTTTGTATATCGGTTTTTGTTATTTGTGTATCTGCATTTTTTTTCTTTTCTTCAGTATTTTGATTTGTAATTACTTTTTTTATATCTTGTATTTTCGATACCACTTTGTTTTCTGTATTTTCTTCTTGTCTATCTTGTTCTTCTTGATTAGTTGTCTCTTTTTCTATTTTTAATTTTATTTTTTCGATTTTACTTTCTTCTTTATTATCTAATATTTTAGTTGTTACTTTACATGTTGATACTTTGTATCCTTTTTCATTTATTTTTTTTGTAATATCTTTTTGTAATTCTTGTTCATATAATTTTTTTATTCTCTCATCCATACTTGTTTGATCTACTGTACTTGTTTGCAGTGTTGGGTAATCTTCTAATTCAAATTCTTCTATATTAAAAACTTCTTTATTTTGAATAATTGGAGATATTATATTAAAAATCACATATACTCCTAATACCATTCTTATATATTTTTTAGTTCGATTATTTGGTAACAACATTTCTAAAATTGATATTACAACAATTGTTAATCCAACTTGCTTTATCCACGAGCTTAAAAATTCAATCATTCTTATACCTACCTATACATCATTGTATTATTTGACATTTTTAAAACTATTGTAGTGCCAATAATAAGCATAAATGATATTGCACATAAAATTGCTAATAATATTTTAAATATATCTCCTATTTGATCTAGTAATCCAACTATTTTATTATCTGCAATTGGTTGAACAATGCTTGAAAGTATTTTATAGGATAATGTAAGTACGGAAAGTTTCAATATTGGCAAAATACATATTCCTATAACGATAATAACTCCAACTAGACCTATTGCATTTTTTAAAACAATACCACAGCCTAACACTGTATCTACTGCATCTCCTAATATTTTTCCTACAACTGGTATTGCAGAACTTACTACTGCCTTTGTGGTTTTTGCTGTAAGTCCATCTACACTACTAGATAATGTACCTTCTAGTGAAATGACACCTACAAAAACAGTTAATACTATACCTAAAAACCATACAATCCCTGATTTTAAAAATTTAGAAAGCTTGTCTATCTGTACTTGGTCTGATATTTTTGAAATAATAACTAAACTTGTATATATAAGAACTAATGGTATTATAATGCTTTGTATAATATTGCCAATAAAATTTGTTACAAAAAGAATAACTGGCTCTATAATGCTACTTGTTGTTATGCTTCCTGTATAAATCATAAGGGTTATTAAGAGTGGTACTAGCAAATTCATAAAGCTAATCAGGTTAGTTGATGTTTCTTGTACTAACTTTACTATATCCGTAAAATTTGTCATTATAATAGTTACTATTAATATGTATTGAACATAATATATTAATTTAGATATACTATCATTTTCTAAACTTTCGCTAATAGATTTTAAAATGCTATGTATAATAATTACTGCTAAAATACTAATAATTGTTTTAATATTAGTTGTTACTTCTGATCCAAGTAAATTTAAAATTCTTTTAAATAAAGTACTATTATCTACTTCTCCTTTTATTGCTTTATTTAAGATTTCATTTATATCCATATTTTCAAAAAATTTTCCACTATATTCTTTGGCATTTTTTATAAAATCTTGTATTTTAAATTCTTCTTGTTGTTCTTGTATAGTTTCTTGCTCATTCGCATAACCTTGCTGTATAGGTAAAAGTATAAATATTATGCTTATTATAATTAGCAAAAATTTTTTTTCTTTCTTCATTTGTACTTCTTTCTTCTATGGCAAAATTTTTAATATAATTTCTAATAAACTTGAAATTATTGGTATTGACATAGATATAATAATAATTTTTGTTCCTATTTCTATTTTACTCGCTATTGCTGCCTCTCCAGAATCTTTACAAATACTAACTGCAAATTCAGATAAAAATGCAATTCCTGTTATTTTAATTAGTAGGGTTAGAAAAGTACTATTAATTGATGTTTTTGTAATTAATGTTTGCAGTAAATTTATAATTCCTGTAAGCTTATCCATTACTAATAATAAAATTAAAACCCCTGTTAATAAACTTATATAAATAGCAAATTCTGGTTTATATTGTTTTAATAATATAATTATAATTAAAGCTGTTAAACCAATTCCAACAATTTTTATTACTTCCATTTTTTTCCTTTCTAATAAGGTAGAAAATTTAATATTATAAATTGAATATTGTTCTTACTGTATTAAATAGACCACTTATTTCTTTAATTACCATTGTTAGTACAATAATCAATCCGAGCTAAGGTTGTCATCATAGCTTGATCTTCTCTACCTGCTCTTACTAAAACTTGATGTAAAACCGCAACCAAAATTCCAATTGCTGCTATTTTAAACAATAAATTTATATCCATTTTAATCATTCCTTCCTAAGGTAGAATAAATTGAAAAATTAATTTAGTATAAAACAATCACTATTACCAACCCTATTATAGTTCCCAGTCTTGTGTATAATTTTTCATTTTTATGTTTTTCTTCTAATGCTTCTTTTAACTGTCCTTCTAAAAATTTTTCAGTAATTTCTATTTGACTTAATTGTCCTTCAACATCAGTTTGTCCTAATAGTTTTCCTAAAGTCACAAGAACTTGCTTGTCCTCATTTTTTAAATTAGTAATAGTTTCTTCTACAGCATCTTTCCATGCTATATGTGCAGTTGCATTGTTCATTTTATCTTTTGCATTCTTAAATATATTTGATACATTTTTACATGAACTTTTTGAAATTTCATCAAAAATTTCTGGTATTGGCTCATATGTAAATTTAATTTTTGTTTTTAGTATATTTAATGAATTTTGAATCTCTTCTAATTCTTGTAATCTATATACATATTTTTTAGATATGAATTTTCCTATCATACTAGATGCTATTAATATTAAAAATAAAATAAAGTATTTTATCACTTCCATAAATCTTGTCCTTTCTATTTTTTAGTATTATATTCATGGAATTTATATTTTAGAACCATAAATTATATTTATAAAAAAATTATTTTTTCAATTTTTTTAGTTTCTATTAAATTATTAACCTCTTTGTTATTTTTTATATCTTCTAAAGTTTCGCCGATGCATTGTAAATATTCCTTTTACACCTGATGAGATAGCCTCTCCGAATTGCTTCTACATCTTCTTTTGAACCAATTTCATCACATGCAATTACTTCTGGTGCCATAGAACGTATTAACATTTTCATACCTTTTGATTTTGATATATTTTCAATAATATCTGTTCTCATTCCGACATCGTTTTGTGGAACTCCTTGATATATTGCTCCAATTTCTCCTCTTTCATCTACAATGCAACATGTTTTTCCCTTAAAATTTAAACTAGGAATTCCATTACTAATATTCCTAATTAAATCTCTTAACATTGTGGTTTTTCCTTTTCCTGGTGGTGATACTATCAAAGTAGTGTATATATTATTATTCTCTATATCTATTATTTGTCCTAATATCTTATTACTACAATTTAGTACCTCTCTTGCTATTCTAAAGTTTAAGCTAGTTACATATTTTAAATTAATTACTTTTTCATTTTCAATTACTGCTGTTCCTGTTATTCCTACTCTATGTCCACCTTTTATTGTTATAAATCCATCACAAATTTGATTTCTATATGCATAAATAGAATTGTTACATAATCTTTCTAATATTTGTAATATCTCTGTTTGCTCTACATTATATTCAATTACTATATCTGCTTGTCTTAGTTTTAAAATAATAGGTTTTTTACTTCTTATTCTAATTTCCTGTAAGTTTTCTTCTATTTCCTTGTTTTGACTTATCGTGTTGTTTAATAAATTATAAATATTAGCTGGAAAATATTTTAAAATTTCATCTATATTTTTCATGTATGTATCCTTCCTTAAAACTATTATATTTATTACATCATAAACTTGCTTTAGAACATAATAGTTTTAGAATATAATTAATTTTTCAATATATAAATGTTTTTGTTTAATATTATGTAATTGTAATGTCATTTTTCCGCCAAAAAAAGAAGCCTATATTACTATATGCTTCTTTGTATATTTTTAGAACATTTATCTTTCATTAATAACAGCTCTATATATTGCTCCTGTGTTTGAATCTTTTTCAAATTCTACTCTATAATTTTTTTGTACATCAACATCTGTTTTTATAAATGTTATATTTTCTTGTGTCGCTTCATATTCTTCTCCATTAAAGTTAATTTCTTCAATTTTTAACTTATTATCTTCTTCATTATTAGCTACCATTTGAGATAACATTCCTTTTACAGCTGCTCCATTTTGATTAGTGCTAGCATATTTTTCATAAACTGCATTAAATGTACTTACTTCTAATTCATCCATTTGTGATGACATTTGATTTAAGGATGAATATGATTGTGGATATGTTCCCAAACTTGGTATTATATAGTTTATTGGATTTGCATTTTCGCTTAATCCTAGTTCTTCCATTTGTTGCTTATTAACTTGAGAAATTCTTTGTGTAACAGCACCTAAGAAATTACTTACTTGGTCATATTCATAATTTGTTAATATTGTACTATTTTCATCTGTAAAATCTTCAATATTAACACTATCTGTGAAATTTATACTGTTATCAAATTTATACTGTATTGAATTTTCTTCTTCCATTTCTTCTAATTTAAACACATATGATTGTTTGATATTTTGCAGTGTAGAAAGTCCTTGATAATTTGCTTCTAAAGAAATTTTTAATGCAATATCAGATTCATCGTTAACATTTAAGATTATTTGATATTGTAAATTGTCTTGATTTTTATCTTTTTTTATCTCTATTGTAAACATATCTTGTATAGATAGTATTATTTTATTTGTTTTTCCATTTTTAGTATATACAGTAATTTCAATGTTTTGATTTACTTCAGAAGAATCACTATTATCTAAATCTTTTATAAAATCTTCAATATCTCTTTTTGTTATTTTAGATGAACTTCCATTTAATTTTTCTATATATTGATTTAACTTGTCTAATGTTATATCATCATCTTTTAATGTTTCTAAAATACTTTTGAAAAGATTTTGTATGTCTTCTACTGTTAAAGATAATTTATATCCAGTCTCATCAGATTCCGTGATTTTTGAAAATTTTTCATTGCCTAATTGTTGAGTAAATATGTCTTTATAGGTATTTGTAATATGGTTTATCTCTTCTTCTGTTAATTTTAGGTCTTCTAATTGTTTGGTTATATCTAAATTCTCTGTATCAATTTGCATAGAATTTGCTGATGTATTTTGAAAAAGATTATCTAATTTATCTGTTTCTACTGCAATAAAGTTTTTTCCAACATAGTCTGTTTGTAGACCAATAGTATTTTCTATTTGCTTATAATTAATCAAAAACTTAACATCATCTGAATAATTTAAACTTATTTCTTGATATGCCTTTGAATTTGGCGTATCTACTTGTCCAGAAAAACTAACATTAAATTTTTTTATTAGATCGGTTTGTTTTTGGCTTATAGATTGATTTGAATTTATATCAAATGAAATATTTCCTTCATCATTATATGGTGTTGTTGTTAGCTTTTCAAAATATTGAAGTAGACTACTTTCGATGAAGCCTTGTTTACTATCTCCCATTTGAGTTATATATTTAAAAAATAAATCTTTATCACTTTTAAATATATCAGTTGCAAATACGAGTATAATTCCGCTTATTATAATAATAATTAAAACAATGATAATTAATATCATTAAAATTTTTTTATTTTTCTTTTGATTCATGTTTTTCTCCTTTTTTATTTAAATATACATATTATTATAAAATGCTTATTTTATTCTTGTTCCCAATTGTGATATATATTTGCTACATCATCTAATTCTTCTAGATTTTCAATTAATCTTTCCATTTTTTCTTGAGCTTTTTCATCAAGAGTAATTGTTGTAGTTGGAACCATTTGCACTTCTGCCTCTAAAAATTCAAGTCCTGATTCTTCTAGTTTTTCTCTAACTTGTGAAAAATCTGATGGTTCTGTTGTAATTTCATATATTTCTTCTGATGATTCAAAGTCTTCTGCTCCTGCTTCTAATGCAAGCATCATTAGTTCATCTTCTTCTATATTTGCAGTTTCTTTTTCTATTACGATAATACCTTTTTTATTAAATAGATAAGATACACAACCTGTTGTTCCTAAATTTCCTCCTGCTTTATCAAAAACATGTCTTACATCTGCTGCAGTTCTATTTTTGTTATCTGTTGAAGCTTCTACAATAACTGCAACTCCATTTGGTCCATACCCTTCGTATGTAATCTCTTCATAATTTTCATTACTTGTAGATGCTTTTTTAATTGCATTATTAATTGTATCATTTGGCATATTAGCTGCTTTACATTTTGCAATAACACCTTTTAATTTTGAATTTCCCGCTGGATCTGGTCCACCTTCTTTAACAGCTATTAGTAATTCTCTTCCTAATTTCGTAAATACTTTTCCTTTAGCTGCATCTGCTTTTCCTTTTTTTGCTTGAATATTATGCCATTTGCTATGTCCTGACATGATTAATTCCTCCTTTTATTTTTTATAGTATTTAAGCTACTTTCTGGCTTTTTATATAATATTTTTACCTAAAATTTGTTTTATTGATATTACTGGGTTTGCGGGTTTGCATTTTTTTGGATTGTGCCAAAATTGTGCCAGAATTTTTTAAAACTTTTTTATTTTTTCAACATTCATATTAATCCCACATTACAAATGTACTACAATTTTATCATTTTGTAGTACATTTGTAAATATTATTTCTAAAATTTTAAAAAGTATTTAATTTTTAAAAAGTGGTCATATTTAACCGTTTCTTAATTTTATATTAACTTTTCTATAGGTTCTATTTTTTTCTATAATCCTTTTATTGATATATATTCTTTAATCTGTTTTAAAGCTTGTAATTTGTCGAAATAAAATTAAATCCATTCATCATTTTTTTTAATATAAAATTTTTTCATTATTTGTGCCATTATTAAATATACAAAAATTAAAATAAATATCCAAACTAAGTATAAATATGGCATTGGTTTTAAATCAAATATTTCTGCTATACCTGTAAATCCAATTATAATTGTAGCAAGGATAATAACTATTGTTGAAATATTTAATTGTTTTGATGCTGTCGCTTGAATAAATGGAATTTTGCTAGTCCTTATAGTGTGTATAACAAATGTTTGCGAAATTATTCCAAACATAAACCATCCACATTGAAAATATGCTGCTTGTTCTATTGTATTAAATTTAAACACATACCATAATACTAAAAAGCATAATATATCTAATACTGTACTCAATAATCCGAAAGAAATCATAAATCTTTTAATACTTTTTACATCCCATTTTTTAGGCTTTTCAATATATTCTTGTTCAACATTATCGAACGGCATTCCTAACTGTGCAAAATCATTTAATATATTTTGTATCAATATATGAATTGGAAGTAATGGTAGAAATGGCAATGCAATACTTGCGATTACTACTGAAATCATATTTCCAAAATTTCCACTTACTGCCATTTTTATATATTTAATTACGTTTGCAAATGTTTTTCTTCCTCCTATTACTCCTTCTTCGAGTACATTTAAGTCTTTTTCTAATAAAATTATATCTGCAACCTCTTTAGCAATATCTACTGCTGTATCTACTGAAATACCAACATC